>JAKJBT010000116.1 GCA_022706865.1 Bacillota bacterium | reverse complement strand
AGCGTAACTGCCTGCTCCAAATATTCTCATTTACCCATTATATCCATGAGCGTTTTGATAATTTTTGCAGTCTCGGCTCTTGTTGTACTGCCCTTGGGATCAAATATATTGCCGGACTTTCCGTTAAGTATACCGGAGCGCTGGACTATGCTTACGGCTTTTGCAGCACTGCTGCTGATCTGGGAGGCATCCTTGAATTCGATTCGTTCATTGACCATTTCAAGCTTGAGGCTTATAGCATCGGCAAACTTCAGTATCATGACTGCCATTTCTTCTCTTGTAAGTGCCTCATTGGGATTGAAATTGCCTTCTTCATCCCCTGCAGCTATTCCTTTTTCCCCTGCCCAATTGACATAGTCGGTATACCACATACCATCCGATACATCCTTGAATATTCCTTTCTTTGCTGATTTTAGATCTATATTTCCGGGAATACCAACAAGGAGTTTTACAAATTCTGCTCTGGTAATGGCTTTTTCGGGGCTGTAGGTATTTGTGCCCGTACCGTTTGATATCCCCTTTGCAATCAGGTATTCAATGTGGCTTTGTGCCCAGTGACCCTGAATGTCTGTGAAAACAGGGGCAGTACCGTCAACAATTATCTTAACGACGTTTTTCAGGCATGCACCCTGATTAAGATGTGTAATCATCCTTATAGGTCCGCCGTCATTGCCGCTGGTGTATCCGTCGCTGTTGGTGTCTGTTACCAATGGATTTCCGTTTGCCGCGTAAGACAGCATTATAATTTTTCTGTCCAACCCGTCAGCTATTCCGTTTTCCAAAGCGTCCCTGCCGAATATGGACAGCACATCCTTGGTGAAACCGTCTGATGCTACAGCCTTTACAGAGGTCAGTGATGTTCCTGCCTTAAGCCCGCTCTTTTGCGATATCAGCTTCCACAGGTCAAGTCCTTCATGCTGATGTTCCCCTATATAGGTGTAGGAATCTCTCAATATTATATCATCCATAGCTTCAAGCTCACGGAGAGTATACTTTTTTGGAGCCTCCAATGCCGTCCCGGAAAGCTCAAGAACAGATGCATCCAGGTATTGGCTGTAGGTTGGGCTCATATCATGCTTCCAGGAGGTTGTTGCAGAAGCATTCACAGTAATCCTTACGACGTTTTTCAGTATGTTGGAGGAATTTATGTCATCGGCTGATTTCTGGCCAACTATCAGGTACAGAGGGCCTCCTGAATTATTATATGAAGGATCGTATCCTGCAGATTCCTTATCTGCCACAAGAGGTCTGCCGTCTTCAAGGTTGGCATTGCCTGCCGAACCGGAGCCATAGGCCAGTATCATTTTCAGATTTTCTGCTTTGGTTGCACTATTTAAATAGTTTGTTTTCATGATGTCCGCTAATGAGAAGGTCAAGGCCTTGCCGTCCGCTGCCGTAAATACAACCTCACTGGCATTGGATTGGAGTCCCACATCCACGGATCTCAGGAAGCTGTATAGGTCTATCCCTCTATAACGCACCTGCTGTTCAGAGGATGCTTTCTTTATATTGTAATCTCCGGTTACTGCAAAGGACTGCTTTCCTTCTATTTCGGAGACTGTTAAGGTCTTTGGAGTGCTTAACTTGGTTCCGGGGCCTTCAACTACCAGGGTATTTCCTGCTAATTCCTTGTAAGGAGCATTTATATGAGCATATTTGTCAGGTTGAAGATTTACCTTGATTGAAGTAACGCTGCTCAGGGACTTTTTATCCGGCATTAATACCATCAAGGGTCCGCCGTCATTCTTAACATTGACCTTTTCTCCGCCTCCGTCCGTATATGAGCTTACATAGCCCGCGGATTCCTTACTCTGAACCATGGGGGCTCCATTTTTGGCAAAGGCAATAATGGATTTGCTTCCTTCCGTAAATATTTCCGCCAGGGGCACTATAAGCTGGGAATCGGCACTTGTAAAGGTAACTGTACCTTTGGTGCCGGGGATCTGCACTTTTTCCTTTAAGAAATAACCAAGGTCTACGCCTTCATATAGGTCTTTGTATGCATTGTCACCCTTTTGCACATCATAGAAGGTTTTTACTTTTGCCTTGACCCTTTCTGCATTGGAAACAGCAGCCCCATATATCATGTTTTCAATATCCGTTACGGTGAAGTCCTGATTTTTCAGGGCATTTCCATCCATACCGATAACCGAAACCGCTATTTTGTTTGCGGCAAGTGCTTTATAGTTCGCATCGGGATTTCCACTGTGGGTGCTGTAGTTCACTTCATTTCCGACAATTATTTTATCCAGCAGCTTGGCTTGCCTTGAACCGTTGGCATGGTGGTATTCTAACTTGCCAGATATTATGCGGAGAGGGCCCGCATCGTTTCCAAGTCCGCTTCTGTAGCCTTCCAGGGTGTTTTTGATTACATAAGGATATCCGTTGACACCATAGGCCACTAATACCGGATAACCCTTGGATCTTAAGTCATCTGAGGCCTTGGATATATATTTTCCGTCATTCATATCGGCCGGGTTTTTCTCATAATATCCGAATAATGAAGGATCTGCTATCTGGGCTATTGTGAACTTGTCAAAATCCTTATAACCGTCTGTTGCAGTAAATTGAACCAAAGTGTTTGAATTCTGGCCTCTTGTCATGGTTTCGGGAATTCCTGCTTTTTTCAGAAGCTCCCAAAGCTTGACTCCTTCATATTCATTTACATACCAATATGTTGAATTTGAGAGGCTGTATTCGGCTCTATAACCCATACCTGAGGCTGCAGGCTTTCCATTCTCGTATTTTACCATGTCCTCCAGCTGTTCAACGGTGTAATTAACTTCCCTGCCCAGCTTGTCTCCGGTAATAGTGATTATATACTGCGAATTCTCAGCCGTATTATAAGGGGCTTTATCATGCTTGTATCCTGGGGTAAAATCCTCTGCGACATAAATATATGCCATATTGCCGAACTTTGTATAGCCCGGATTCGGGTCAGCGGCAAAGACAGCTTTGTCGTATACCAGTTTTATGCAGCCGTCCTCATTGCCAAGGCTTGGATCCGCACCTTCAGCTGCATCATAGACAAAAGGCTTTGGATTTGATCCATCCGGCTTAGAGGTTCCATAGGCTACGATTATAGGTTTTCCTTTGGTTTCCGCTTCGTTAATTTGAGCAAGGGTAAACTCTGCTATAGTCTGTCTGACCCTGTTCTTTATAAGTACCTTGCTGGCAGAGTCGGTGAGCTTTATTCCCGTTATTCCCGAGGTCATATTCTCCAGCAGGTATTTCAGGCGGATACCTTCATATGTAAGGGTGGTATTGGTTCCGTTCCGAATATCGGTATATTCGCTTCTGAAGACCCCTGGGTTCTGGTTTTCCATTTCCCTGACGGATAGGGGAATGCTGGCTTCAAGTCCGGGCCCTTCAAAGGTCAGGGTTGCTCCTGTTATGGCATCTACTCCGAAGGGGGTATCTCCTGATAATCCTCCGTTTGTAATGTGTTTATAGGCGCTTTTGGAATAATCAGCTCCGCCGGCCGGTGTAACCTTAATCTCATTTACCAGCTTTATCAGGGAGCCATTTTGGCTGTATATTCTGAAGTATCCTGCTATTGAAGTATCATCTTTAGCAGTATCATAGACTGCTTTTGCATCTGCAGGACTTGTTCCTGCTTCATAGGCCAATATATATTGTTTGGAAGGATCTTTCAAGTCTGCCACAGTTACAGGATCATTGGCATAACCATCGGCGGATATGAATTCCACCTTGTCGTTATCCCCGTATCCCTTCAATAGATCGATTACAGGAACTCCTACGCAATAGTCCGTTACTGTGCCGACTTTTTTTGTATAGGCCCAGTTGCCTGTAATCCTGGGCATCAGAAGGATTTGTGCCCGGGTATACTCTGCAGGGCCAATCTTCAGTACCGGTGGATTTTCATCACCGACAACTATTTTGTTGATGGTCTTGTTAAAAAGCGGGTTGTTCTGTTCATTTACATGCTGCTGACCCACCATCAGCAAAGGAGCGTCTTCTGCAGTCAGGGCTTCAAGAGAAGCAGCCTGCGGGATCACATCCGGATTTCCCCTGTTACCTGCCCTTTCAAAGGCAATAATAGTGTCCACGGGTACTTTTCCGGTTTCGCTGCCGCTGACAATCCCGGGGAAGTAATATCTGACTTTGCCGAAAGCAGGGGTGATAAGCTTCTTACTGGTTGTAGAGTCTCCGGTATGGGCGGGATCAAAGGTCACTGTATACCCGTCTGAAGCAACGAAACCTATTTTGTAAAGATTGTACTTATCCTGTCCAAAACCGGACTTGCTGAGAAGATCACTGACCTTTACGCCTTTTCCCAGAAAGATGCTCTTGGTCGGAGTTGTGTTGATGGCAGAATACAGGTTTGTCGTTTGATCCATGGCCATGAGCTCATCCTTGGTGTAGGACTTTTCATTTTCAAGGCCGATTCCCTGACCTGTGACAACCAGGACAGGCTG
>JAKJBT010000115.1 GCA_022706865.1 Bacillota bacterium | reverse complement strand
GGCTTGGCTGGAAGAAAAAAATAAATGAAAGCAGATTGCTTGTAAGTGATCAACTGAAGGAGGTATCCGCAGTGGTATCAGACCTGGCTTTAAGAATAGATATGGATGTTGATTTTGACAGGGATATGGAGGAACTGATCATGGTAGGATTGGACAATGATGCGGTGAGGGTAAAAGATGTGATAGTGGCAAAAACGGGAAACACACTGGATGTAGATATAAGGGTAGACAGCTGCGGAGGGAAGCGGGAATGCATCAAGAACATCATTCCGATTGTAAACAGAATAACCGGAAAGAAATTCATCAAAAGGGACATGACCTGTGATATGATAAATGGCAGCATATGCAGCATTAAGCTGAAAGAAGCACATCGGTACCAAATAGCTACGGGTATTGCAAGAATGAATAAGTCAGGAGCAATTTCCGGAGACAATTATTCATTTATAGAACTGAAGGACGGCAAATTCATGCTTGCCCTGAGCGACGGTATGGGGACGGGCCCAAAAGCCGCACTGGAAAGCAGCACAACAATAACCCTTCTTGAAAAGTTCCTTTATGCGGGCTTTGACAAGGATGTGGCTTTGAAAGCTATCAATTCGCTGATGCTCCTTAAGTCCAATGACGAAACATATTCGACTGTGGACATGACAGTTATTAACCAATACAACGGAGAGGTGGAATTCATCAAGGTAGGTGCTGTATCTACATTCATCAAGAATGAAGAGGGAGTGCAGATCATTAAGACCGGTACATTGCCTGTCGGAATATTGAGTAGAATTGATGTGGAGCTTGTCAGAAAGAAGCTTAAGGATGGTGATTTTGTAGTAATGGTTACAGACGGAGTATTGGACTGCAACAGGGAAATTGTTGATAAGGAAAAGTGGCTGGCAGAATTGATAAGGGATGTGGAAACCAGGAATCCCCAGAGGCTGGCGGAGGAAATACTCCAAAGCTGCCTGAAGGCAAATGGGGGAGAGGCTCCGGATGATATGACCGTAATAGCAGGAAAGGTGTGGGAGGCAATGTAAGTGATTCTTTGTATAACAGCATCCTTTTTTGGCAAAATTATGAATATACTTAGTTGTAGAATTCGTATATTTGCAGGAAAGGGAAGTTATTATGGATGCATGGATTGAGAGTGGTGAAATCAAGCAGATAATTATTGTAACAGACGGAAAATCAGGTTCGGGAGCCAGTTCTGTTGAAGCTGCAAAGAAAGCATATGATAAAGGTATTGTCGTAAGCGCAATAGGTATTATTGACTCTGATGCAGGCAGTGAAGGGGAAGCGGAAGAGGCAAAGAAGATTGCAGAGGCAGGGGGAGGGCTATGGTATTATTCGAAGCCAGAAGATTTGAAATGTGCCGTAAAAGAGATTAACATTGATACATCCATAAAAACAATAGAACGGATTGTTGCCCGGCAGCTTAAGACAATTATCGGAGGGGAGATTCCGGATCTGGAGCCCGAGTCGAGAAAGAAGATAATGAATTTCATCAAGAAATACGGGGGAAACATCAACCTGAAATGCATTATTGTTATCGATACCGACAGAAGAATTAAAGACAGTTTTTCCATTGCGGAGAAAATTGAAGCGGGATTGCTTGAGAGTATCCGTACAAGGAAAGGCAGCAGCAGTGTTGAGGTAATAGATTGTCCGGGTAAAACTGCAGGAGGTGCAATACTAAAAGCCTGCGAACTTATGAATCAGTATTATGAAGTATACAATGCATAGAACCTTATGCTATTGAAATCTGAGAGGGTGTCGCAAAACTATTTAAGTAGTAAGCGGTACCTTTTTATATATGTCGCATCATTATTATGTTGTGCAACAGTTCAAATCAGTTTTTGCTTTTAAATATCACAGCTGTATGGTAGCATTACTATAGAAACATATTGAAGGTGGATTTATGAAAGACTTTATTGAAAATGTCAGAAAGACAATAGAAAAATATGATATGCTGAAGCCCGGGGACAAAATTGTGATCGGCGTATCAGGAGGCCCGGATTCACTATGCCTGCTCCATGTGCTGAAGGGGCTGTGCAGGGAATACGACTGCAGCATTTTTGCAGCGCATTTGAATCATAAGTTCAGGGGAAAGGCTGCAGACAGCGATGCGGAATTCGTGGAAAAAATCTGCAGGGAATGGGATATCCCGGTATTTATTGAGGTTTTTGACGTACCGGCATATATAAAGGAAACCGGGCTTTCTCCCGAGGAAGCGGGCAGGGAGATCAGATACAGGCTCTTCCGCCGGGTATGTGAAGAGGTAAGCGGCAATAAGATTGCAGTTGCGCATAATCTGAATGATCATATTGAGACGATATTGATGAGGTTCATGCGGGGAAGCGGAATAGAAGGACTAAAGGGAATCGAGGCAGTAAGGGGAAATATCATACGCCCCCTGCTTGAAACAGACAGGCTCAGTATAGAAGAATATTGTACTTTCTTCAACTTAAATCCGAGAATTGACAAGACTAACCTGGAGTCTGTATATAACAGGAACAAGATAAGGCTTGAGCTTATTCCATATATGGAGAAGAATTTCAATCCAAATATTAAAATGGCTTTAAGCAGATTTTCCGGACTGATAAAGGATGAGAATGATTTTCTTGAGACTGTAGCAAGGGAAAAGTTCAAAGAGGTTGCAGAGGAATCTGATGACAGAGTGGTTATAGAAGTGACGAGATTCATTGCCCTCCATAAAGCACTGCAGAGAAGGATAATCAGACAATGTGCTGAGAGGCTTTTGAATACTTTGAACGGGTTTGAATTCAAACATTTTGAGAAAATACTGGAGATTGCACATCAATCCACAGGAGCTGCCGTGATGCTTCCCCATAAGCTTAAGGCATTCAGGTCCTATGATAAGCTTGTACTGGCAAAAAATATTGTGAAGGCTGATAAAAAGTGTTATTATAAGTTAAAATATGATTATGACAACAGTATTGATACGGATAACGGCCGTATAACAGTACAAAGGAAAAAGGCAAAGGAAATTGCAGAGCTTAAAGGACAAAAAGACACTATTTACATTGATCCTTCAAAGATCAAGGAAGGGCTTGTCTTAAGATGCCGGCAGGCCGGAGACATGTTTGCCCCAATAGGGATGAAAGGGACCAAGAAGCTTAAGGAATACCTGATAGATGAGAAAATTCCGAGAGAGAAAAGGGATGAGCTTGAGCTTATTGCAGACGGGCATGAGATTGTCTGGATTGTCGGGGGAAGATTGAGCGAAAAGTATAAAATTTCTGATGATACTTCAGATGCTGTTTTGATAAAATACATAAGGGGGTAATATGGTGCTGGAAGATATAAAAAGTGTAATGATAAGTGAAGAGGAAATAGCAAAAAGAGTTAAGGAACTGGGTAAGCAGCTTACAGAAGATTATAAGGGGAAAGAACTGCTGGTAGTGGGAATACTTAAGGGCTGCATGCTGTTCCTTTCTGATTTGGTCAGGACGATAGAACTGCCTCTGACAATGGATTTCATGGTGGTGTCCAGCTATGGTGCTACAACCAAATCCTCAGGGGTTGTAAGAATAATAAAGGATCTGGAAAGAGAGATAGAGGGCAAGGATGTTCTTATTGTAGAAGATATTGTGGATACGGGCCTTACACTGAGTTACCTCGTAGAAAACTTCAAGGCAAGAAATCCTAAGAGTGTTAGGGTTTGCAGCCTTCTTGACAAGCCTGACAGGAGAAAGGCGCAAGTAGATATTCAATATGTGGGGTTCAAGATTCCCGATGAGTTTGTCGTAGGCTATGGCCTGGATTATGGGGAAAACTACAGGAACCTTCCTTTTGTATGCGTGCTGAAACCGGAGGTATATACAAAAAAGTAGAAAATTGTGACGCAAACTTCAGATACATCGCATTATTGTATGATACGTAATTAGCTTGCCTGATGCTATATTGTAATTTAAGGTTTGGTATGCTAAAATATCTTTGTTGTCCGTTAATTCAATAGAAAGGAGGATTATTGTTGAAGAAATTCTTAAGAGGCATAAGCTTTTATATATTGATAATTATCATAATATATATGTTTGTATTGATAATTCAGAATGCTGAACCTGCTAAAGATAAACTGTCCTATACTCAGCTGGTTACAGAAATAGAGAACGGACGGGTAAAAGAAGTCACAGTATCGGAAAACAACGGTATGTCTATTGTTACAGGCAAGATTTCAAATACAAGACGTTTTGAAGCAATTGTTCCCAGCAGTGAGTTTAATAAGCTGGTTCAGGATTATATAGAAAGAGACAGGCTGGATGTAAAATACGAAATCAAGACAGCAGCGGCGGCTTGGTTTTCAATACTGCCGTCAATAGTGCTGATTGTTATATTCATAGTATTCTTCTTTGTACTGACGCAGCAGTCCCAAGGGGGAGGCAGCAGGGTTATGTCCTTCGGAAAGAGCCGGGCAAAGCTGCATACCGAAGACAAAAAGAAAATAACCTTTGCGGATGTAGCAGGTGCAGATGAGGAAAAGGAAGAAC
>JAKJBT010000114.1 GCA_022706865.1 Bacillota bacterium | reverse complement strand
TTTAAGTTTCCAGCTTTTTTAAGTGCCTCTGGGACCACTGCTCGCTGCCATGGCCTCAACTACCCCCGTCGAAACCATTACGCCCCCATGTTTAATAATTTTTGCCTCTGAATTCCCTTTCCATCTCTCTTTTTGCATCCCGTGCCGCGATATCGTGGCGCTTGTCATGAAGCTCCTTGCCTTTTGCTATTGCAAGCTGCACCTTCACCAGGCTGCCTTTAAGATAAATCGAAAGCGGTATCAGAGTATAGCCTTTTTGCTGAACATATCCTATAAGCTTGTTAATTTCATATTTGTGCAAAAGCAGTTTTCTTGTCCTCATAGGATCCTTGTTGAAAATATTGCCCTGCTCATATGGGCTTATGTGCATATTGTAAACATAAACCTGTCCTTTTTCTATTGCGGCATAGCTGTCCTTCAGGTTGACGCTGCCTTTCCTTATGGACTTCACTTCAGTGCCTGAAAGCTCAATACCGGCTTCATAGGTATCCTCAATGAAGTACTCATGCCTGGCCTTTTTATTTTGTGCGATTGTCTTAATATTGACTTGTGCCATGTTACCCCAACTTTACAATATATTGCGCATTTTTCAAAATGTTATATGCTTTCATTTTAAATATGAGCATGCACTAATATTATAACATCATCAGTACCGGAGTCAACTTATATATTATAACAAGATTTCAAATAAGGGTTTTTTGCATTTATGCAAAAAAACTACCCGAGCGTTTCAATGAGGCGAGGAATATATGCCCATAGCCAATTGCACATCTTCTCGCCTCATTATAATGAAATACAACTGTAATATCAATGAAAAAAAATGCTAAATCAGGTTAAACCAATGAAAAATCAATTGTTCTATTAGCAATATCAACATTCAGGACTTTTATCCTTACACTATCGCCAATTCTGAAGGTCCTTCTCCGCCTTTCACCGATAAGCATGTGATGCATCTCATCAAACTGGTAGTAATCATCCTCCATGTTGCTCATATGCACCAAGCCTTCTATAGTGTTCTCCAGTTCAACAAACATTCCAAAGGAAGTGACTCCGGAAATTATTCCGTCATATTCCTCTCCGATCCTGTCTTTCATATATTCTGCCTTCTTGAGGTCGTCTACTTCTCTTTCAGCTTCATCTGCCGCCCGCTCCCTGATGGAGGATTGCTCTGCGATACTCTCGATTATTGAATGAAGATGCTTCAGCCTTTTTTCAGTGAGTTTCCCATGAATATCCTCTTTAATAATCCTGTGGATCATCAGGTCGGGATATCTTCTTATCGGAGAAGTGAAGTGGCAGTAATACTTCGCAGCGAGGCCGAAATGTCCCATGCTTTCCGAAGTGTATCTTGCCTTTTTCAGCGAACGCAGCATCAGTGTGTTTATTATCCTCTCCTCTTTGGTTCCCTTTATCTGATCGGTAAGCTGCTGCAGCGCTTTTGGATGTATTTCCGCTATTCCTTTCAGATGATAACCGAAGTTAAATATAAATTCATTAAAGGCTTGAAGCTTTTCTGCATCCGGATCCTCGTGGACTCTGTAAATAAAGGGTATCTCTTTCCAATACATATGCTCTGCAACTGTCTCATTGCATACCAGCATGAATTCCTCAATTATCCTTTCTGATATTCCTCTTTCGTAGGGCTTTATCTCAATAGGCCTTCCCTTTTCATCCAATATGATTTTGGTTTCTTCAAATTCAAAATCTATGCTTCCTCTTATACGCCTTTTTTTATTCAGTATCAGCATAAGCTCTTCCATCTGCCTGAAAGTGTCTATAAGGTAACCATACCTTTCCATGAGTATGGGATCACTGCCGGCAAGGATCTTATTTACGTTTTCATAGGTCATTCTTTCGCTTGTCTTTATGACACTTTCATAAATCTCGTATTCTTTTACCTTGCCCTTCTTGTCTATGACCATATCGCAGCTCAATGTAAGCCTTTCTATCTGAGGATTCAAACTGCAAATGCCATTTGAAAGCCTTTTGGGAAGCATCGGCACCACCCTGTCAATCAAATACACGCTTGTGCCCCTTTTCAGTGCTTCCTTGTCCAAATGCGAATTCTCAAATACGTACTGGCTTACATCCGCTATATGTACTCCCAGCAGATAATTTCCGTCAGGCAATATCTCCAGTGATACGGCATCATCCAGGTCCTTTGCGTCTTCTCCGTCAATTGTAACAATTGTCTTTTCTCTCAGGTCTCTTCGTTTTGCTATATCCGCATCACTAACCAGCTCAGGTATTTTTGCGGCCTGGTTCTCCACCTCGATTGGAAACTCCTCCGGAAGATTGTGCCCTCTGATTATTGATAAAATATCGGTACCGACATCATCCTTATGCCCCAATACTTCAACAACAATTCCCTCCGGATTTCTTCTTGCCTCAGGCCACCTGGTTATCTCAACGACAACCTTATATCCGTCTTTCGCACCATTGAAGTCAGATTTGGATACAAAGATATCCTGATATATTCTTGGATCATCAGGCACCACAAATCCATAGCCATTGCCATTTTCGAAGGTTCCTACGATTCTGGTGTTTGCCCTTTTCAGTATCCTTATTACCTCGCCCTCGCTCTTCCTGGTCTCCGACTCGCCTGCAGTAAGCCTTACGATTACCCTGTCATCATTCATTGCGCCATTGAGATTTTCTGCAGGTATGAATAAATCACGAAGGTCTTTATTATCCGGTATAAGGAACCCGAAACCCTTTTTATTTCCTTGTATGCGCCCTGCAACCATATTCATCTTTTCTGTCAGGCCATATTTATTTTTCCTTGTTATAATTATGCTTCCTTCTTCAAGCAGAGAATTCAGCACTTCATCCAATTCCGGCACTTGAAATGAATCGTCCTGAAATGCCTGAACAAGCTCATCATGAGACAAGGGTTTGTATGCATCCTCTCTCATGAAATCCAACAATCTATTCTTCAACTCCAGGTTAATTTCTTTTTCGTCATTAAACAATGCTGCTGCACCTCTCTTCTTTTCTATCCGCTTCTATGATAAAAGCGGATTTGTTCTTTATAAAGTCATATACTTCCTTGAAAACCTGTTCTTTTTCCTTGTCGCATGTTATTACATGACCGCTTTTGTGTAAATATATTATGCTCTTATCCTTTGAGCCTATGTTGCTGTATATCATATTTGCACTTTTCGGGCTTACCGCCCTGTCACCGTAAGATTGCATAACAAGCACCGGCTTTCTTATATGCTTCAGGTTCGCTTTCACGTATCTTATCAGCTTGAACAAATGATGCACGCTTATTAATGGCGCTCTCTCATAACCGATTACATTTATTTCCCTGTTCTCAGTCTTTCCTGTCATGTGATTCTTAAGGTTTCTTTCTATGAAAGCCAAAGCAGCTGCCCTGCTGTATATCCTGATAGGTGCCGAAAGGGTTACAACACCTCTAATATCATAGTTCCTTGCCAGGTATAAGGATAGCAATCCTCCCATGGAAAATCCAACCGCAAAAACCTCATCACATTCCTGCTTCAGTGACCGGTATCCTTCTACGGCTCCATGGATCCAATCCCTGTAGCTGCATCTCTTCATATCTTCCGGTTTTGTACCATGCCCTTTCAGCAGGATTCCTCTAACTGTGCAGCCTTTATCTCTCAGGAACTCCCCTAAGGATCGCATTTCATACGGTGTTCCTGTAAATCCGTGAATAAGCAGCACCCCTGTGTTATTGCCTCTGAAATAAAATTCTTTTGCATATTTGCTGTTAATATCGTTCAAGAAAAACATCTCCCAAGGCTGTGGATTCAATATGTAATTATTATGAACACATTTTGTTCATAACATTCAGCGAGCCGCTTTTATATGAAGAATGCGATGCAGTTATAAGTTTGCATAATCAAGCAAGAGCTTGTATAGTATAGCAGGGCACACTTTTATATATTTTGGCAACAGGCCTCTGATATGGCTTTGGTAACATGGAGGGCCTTTTGGCATCGTTAGAGCTTTTCCAAAGGCATTGTAGCGGCGGTAAAAAGCTGATATTCTATATGTTCTGTTACACTGCATGTGGATTCCCACAGGCAGCCCACAGAAAAGAATATCTAGCTTTTTACTACGCCTACCGCCTGTCAAAATCATAATCCGTGTGCCTCGATATACTATACTGTCACTTGCGGAGGGTTATGCAAACTTCAGATATATCGCATTCTTCTTATGCGCACCTACTCAATCCTTTGCAAAATATACCATAACGCAATTGCATTCAGAATTATTATCACAGGTATCCCCAGTGTAAATTCAAGATGCTTGGTCTTGTGGCGGAACAATTTCATCCCAAGATATATACCTGCTCCCCCTCCAATAAGTCCTAATGCGAAAATGCTTGACTCGCTTATCCTCCATCTATTCCTCTGTGCTCTGTATTTATCAGCTCCCATA
Organism: Bacillota bacterium; assembly: GCA_022706865.1. Next base: position 118 of record JAKJBT010000114.1, on the reverse strand, counting down.
ACAGCAAAAGCGGCAATATTGACGGTTATGAGATAGATCAGCAATGTTTTCATAATAACCTCCGGTAAAAGTATATTCCACAGTGAAAGTATATTCTTTACAGCAAAAAATCAGAGAT
>JAKJBT010000113.1 GCA_022706865.1 Bacillota bacterium | reverse complement strand
CCTATTTATTACATTCTACCTGTAAAATCTATTCCATGTCCAGACAATTCTACTTCTGTTGACCTGTTTTTACATTGATTACCATCCTGATTACTTCCATAAGCCGGTCAATCTGTCCGGTCAGATACAAATATCCTATAAGCGCTTCAAAGCCGGTAGCATACCTATAGTCAAGCATATCCGCGTTTTTCGGCATGGTTGATGACTTTGTATTTCTTCCCCTCCGTACAATGTCCTGCTCTTCAGGAGTCAACAGCTCATTTATCTCCCCAAGAATATCCGCCTGGGCTTTTGCCTTCACAAACTCTATGGACATTTTGTGCAGCTTCGCAACCTGTCCATGGCCTCCCGATATCAGCAAGGTCCTTACGAAAGTGTCATAGACTGAATCTCCTGCGTATGCAAGCACGAGAGGGTTCAGCATCTTGACATCCGAAGCCGAAAGCTTGCCGCTGTCCATTATAAGCTGATGCAGCTCCTCCAGCAGTTTTTTATAGTTCTTTTCCAAATAATCATTTTCCATACTATACCTGCTATTCTAATCTCTAATCCTCTTTTGCGGAAGCTATCTGTGATGAGTCCGTGTCATCGGCTTCTTCCAGCAGTATCTCGGAATCCTCCGATGCCAGCTCCTGCACATTCTTCAGCTTTCTGCCTATGCTTCTGGACTTTCTTGCCGCATCTTCAATTGTATTGCTTGCCTCCTGCAGCTTCTTCCGTGTTTTGTCCAGAATGTCGCCGAACTTGCCGAATTCTGTCTTGACCGCCCCAAGAAGGCTCCATACCTCACTGGAACGCTTTTCTATTGCAAGGGTCCTGAAGCCCATCTGAAGACTGTTCAATAATGCAATCAGTGTTGTGGGCCCGGCTATCACTATCCTGTATTCCCGCTGCAGGCAGTCGCAAAGCCCCGGCCTTCTTAAAATCTCCGCATAAAGGCCTTCCGTTGGTAAAAACATTATTCCAAAGTCAGTTGTCCATGGGGGACTTATGTATTTATCCCTAATATCCCTGGCAAAGCTTTTTACCTTAAGTTCCATAGCCTTTGCCGCTTCTTCCGCTTTAACGGGATTCCCATTCTCCTGCGCATCCAGCAGCCTCTGGTAATCCTCCTGGGGAAACTTGGAATCAATAGGCAGCCATACCGCTTCGCCGTTCCTTTCATCTTTTCCCGGCAGCTTTACTGCGAATTCAACCCTTTCAGAGGAATCCTTTATTGTAGCTACGTTTTTCGAGTATTGCTCCGGTGTCAAAATCTGTTCCAGTATATTGCCAAGCTGGATTTCTCCCCAGGTTCCTCTGGACTTGACATTGGTAAGTACCTTTTTAAGGTCCCCCACTCCTGAGGCCAGAGTCTGCATTTCTCCCAGGCCTTTATGAACCATTTCCAGCCTTTCACTCACCAGCCTGAAGGATTCCCCAAGCCGCTGCTCAAGGGTGGAGCTCAGCCTTTCGTCTACAGTTGCCCTCATTTGGTCAAGTTTTTTACTGTTGTCCTCCTGCAGATGCTTCAGCTTCTCCTCTATTGTATCCCTCATCCTGTCAAGCCTGTATTCGTTGGTCTGTGTAAGGTTTGCAAGCTGTTGGGAAAATATGTCCAGCTGATTGCGCTGCATATTCGATATCTCCGACATTTGAGAGGCTATCATTTCGTTAAATATCTTTATTGAGCCTGAAATCTCCTCTCTATTCTGCAGCATTTCCTCCATAATCGTCCTGTCCAGCTTGTCAATACTCTTCTCCATGGCTTCAAGCCTGGCTTCAAGCTTTATAAACCTGCTCATCAAAATAACCGAATTAATAACAAGCAACCCTATGACAATGTACATAAGTATATCAGTCATGGCTATACTTCCTTTATTTAAGTTTTATACCCTTTTCCACTTGACTCCCTCGGGGGTATCCTCAAGAATTATTCCCTGTGCTTTAAGATCATCCCTTATTTTGTCGGCCAAGGCCCAGTTCTTTTCCTTTCTTGCCTTCTGCCTTTCCTCTATAAGCTTTTCGATTTCTGAATCCAGGCTTTCTTCCTTTTTGTAAAGCAAGCCCAGTACTTCCGTAAGTTCCATAAGCATGTCATAGGATACCTTCACCAGTTCGACCGAGGATTCTGCTTTGACGTTGGAGTTGATATCTCTTACCATGTCAAAAATAACAGCTAATCCGTCAGCGGTATTCAAGTCATCATCCATAGCCTCGTTGAACTTGTTCCTGTACCCCAAAAGAGCCTCCTTGAAATTCTTCTCCTCCTGAATCAAAGGCTTCTCCTCAGCCTTATCCATAAGATAAACAAGGTTATTCTTTGCATTATACAGCCTTTCCAATGCACTTTTTGCCTGGTCTAAAAGCTCGGCACTAAAGTTCAAAGGGCTCCTGTAATGAGCTGAAATCATAAAAAGCCTGAAGACCTCCAGGTCAAATTTTTCTTCAATATCCCTTACTGTGAAAAAGTTGTTCAGGGATTTGGACATTTTTTCATTATTTATGTTTAGGAACGCATTATGCAGCCAGTACCTGGCAAAAGGCTTTCCTGTAGCTCCTTCACTCTGTGCGATTTCATTTTCATGATGAGGGAATACCAGGTCCTGTCCTCCTGAATGTATATCTATAGTCTCTCCCAGGTATTTCATAGACATGGCAGAGCATTCAATATGCCATCCCGGCCTGCCCATTCCCCAGGGGCTTTCCCATGCGGGCTCTCCGGGCTTTTGACCCTTCCAAAGCACAAAATCAAAGGGATTCCTTTTTACTTCATTTACATCTACTCTGGCGCCTGCCTCCAGTTCTTCGAGATTCTGCTTGGAAAGCTTGCCGTATTCAACAAACTTCGCAGTGTCATAGTATACGTCTCCGCCGACAGTATAGGTAAAGCCGTTGGCTTCCAGCCTTTTTATTATGTCTATTATTTCCTTGATATGCTCCGTAACCCTGGGATGATAATCAGCCTTCCTTATATTCAAGGCCTCGGCATCCTTGAAGTATTCTTTTATGTACCTGTCGGACACCTCTTTCTCTGTTGTGTTCTCATCCTTGGCTCTTTTGATTATTTTATCGTCGACGTCTGTAAAATTTTGAACAAAGGTTACCTTATATCCTCTATATTCAAGATATCTCCTTAGAATATCGAATATTATAAATGGCCTTGCATTTCCTATATGAAAGTAATTGTAGACAGTCGGTCCGCAGGAGTACATTTTTACTTCCCCCGGAGTCATCGGTTCAAACTCTTCCTTTTTTCTTGTCATTGTGTTGTACAGCTTCATTTTTAACACCTTCCCATTAATTATTATCATTTACAGTATTATGTCAATACTTTTCTTTATATACATTATCTCTATTCTCTTAATGCCTTATAGCGCCGGTATTTACGAGATCCTTCGTATACATAGATCTCTTCTTGAGTGTCGATACCTCTTCGGCTGAGTATTATAAATCCTTCTTCGCTTACCGGCCTCTTCCTCATGAAAAGAAACGGATAACCCTTCACAGTCTCCACATATTCATATTTTACATCATTATAATGCATTATATCGGGATATTCTGCCGCCTTCTGGGGCGGTGCAAGCCTAAAAACATATACAGCTGCAATTATCATTATTATCGAAATAAATATGAATTTGTTTCCGCTACCTTTATTTCTCATTATAAACATTTTCAGGCGCCTCCCTTCCTACAACGCAGTATTGCGACGCTTATAGACATTTTATTTATTTATATATGATTGCTGCGGCATAAGCCGCAATTCCTTCACCCCTGCCGGCAAAACCCAAACCTTCTGAAGTGGTGGCCTTGATACCTATACAATCCTTGTCAAGCTGCAGCACTGCTGCTATATTTGCCTTCATTTCCTCTATAAACGGCGAAAGCTTTGGTTTTTCAGCTATTATTGTACTGTCTATATTTGAAATCCGATATCCCTTGGAGTCAAGAATATCCTTGACTTTTTTCAATAGAACAAGGCTTGATATCCCTTTATAGGATATATCACTGTCAGGAAAGTGCCTGCCAATATCCGATTCCCCGCAGGCGCCCAATAATGCATCCATTATTGAATGCACAAGCACATCCGCGTCCGAGTGCCCCAGCAGGCCTTTCTCATTAGGAATCTCTACGCCTCCCAGTATCAGCTTCCTTCCCTCTGTCAGCTTATGTACGTCATAGCCGTTTCCAACCCTGAATCCATGCATGCTTTCACCTCATTCCACAGTTCTTTTCATTATCGCTTCAGCAAAAATTATATCCCCGGGAGTTGTAATCTTGATATTCTCATAGCTTCCCTCCAGCATTTTTACCTTTATGCCCATACACTCAACCAGAAACGCATCGTCAGTACCTGATATACCTTTGATAGTGGCCATTTCGTGGGCTTTCTCAATTATATCCCTCTTAAAAGCCTGAGGCGTCTGTGTAACCCATACCTTTCCCCGCTCAGGTGTATATTGCACAAAACCCTCTTCATTCAATATCTTTATAGTCTCTTTCGCCGGCATACCTGCGGAAACCGCTCCGTAAATTTCTGCACCGTCAATACATC
>JAKJBT010000112.1 GCA_022706865.1 Bacillota bacterium | reverse complement strand
CTATCAGCTTTTCCGCTTCCTTAACAGCCTGCTCCGGACTTATATTCCCTTGCACTGCTTCCCTTATTTTTGTCTGCAGAATAAGGTCGATTTCACTCCAGTTGTCCACCTTGGGAAGGTGTTCCGCAAAATATAAGTTCTGCTGTATAGTATACATCTCTTTGTCATTTTCGTACAGATATTTACCTGATTTTCTGACGGGAAAGTAGCCGAAATACTCCAGATCCTTTTGTGCTTCCGCGGAGGTGATGAATTTGATGAAATCAATGCATACTTTCTTCTTAGCGGCATCCTTCTGCTTGAAAACGGCATAAGAGCACGTAGTTGAACATAATGACAGAGGCACATCGGACTTTCCTGCAGGAAACTTGGCCACAGTAAAGTTAATTCCGCTGTTTCCCTGAATATTCCGCAGCAGCGGCACCGTCCATGACCCTCCTATGTACACTGCTGTCTTCCCATTCAGGAAAGCAGACCATGCCTGGTTTTCATTCATTACTCCGAAGTCCGGGTGGGTGACTTTGTATTTATGCTTGAGATCACACAGCTTTGTCAGGCCTGACACAGCTTCGGGAGTATTGAATATATATCTGCCTGTTGCATCGTCAATTATCTGTGCTCCGTCACACATTATGATTCCGAAGGCATTGTAATAACCCGGCTCTATAAAGGAGTTAAAGCCGTATGTCCCATTGTAGGTAAGCTGTTTCAATGCTTCAACGAACTGCTCGTAGGTCCATTCCCCGTTCTCCGGCAGGCTGACATTTCTTTCACTGAAGATGTCGGTATTAAGAAGCATAGTATAGCCTGTCATCATCCATGGTATTCCATATATCTTACCGTTGTGCGTCGCTGTATCAAGTATGCTGTTGATGAAGTCTGCCCTTTCCTCTAAACTGATGTGTCCGTCCAATTCCTCCAGATACCCTCCGGAGATGAAGAAATAATCGCTGCCTATAGGTGCAATATCCGGATTCGCTCCTATTTTGGCTGCTGCCTTAAGAAAGCCCGGGCCTTCATTCCAATCAAGCTCCCTTAACTCAATATATACTCCTGGGTTCTGCTTTTCAAACTGCCTTATTTTGCTTTTGATCCAGCCAAACCGTGTTGCGCTTCTGATATCCAGCCGCGGGTAATCCCATAAGGTTATAACCCCTGTCCACTCTGTTTTCTCATGAACCGGCTCCAGGCTTTTCTTGTAGTCCTCCTTCACATGCTTTAATAATACTGGTCCCGAAAATATATAAAGTGTAAGAATCGCACATAAAAAAAGAGTAAACGCTTTCCTAAGGGTCATTTGTATCCCTCCATACCGGCTTTTACTCTATGTATATTCATTTATACCGTCAGGGTATTCCTCGCTGCCAAAGTAACGTATTACACTGAATACACTGGTTTCCCGCCAATACACCCTGACCTAGAGATTTACTTCCTTACCTTTCCTGTTCAGATAGTCAATAAGCTTTAAGGGATCGGTATTTATCACCAGAGCCTCAGGCATTTCCAGTTCCTCAAATATCTCTTCGATCTTGTTGAACTTCCCTACATCATAACAGATATGACAGTCACTTCCTGCAGCCAGTACAACACCCGTCTCCTTTGCCTTAGCTGCAATAATCCTGCAATTCTCCGAGCTTCCCTTACGGCTCCCCAAAAAGGAGCTGTTGTTTATTTCTATCAGTGTTCCCGTATCCCTGGCACATTGAAGAAGCCTGTCTATGTCAATAGGATAGTACGGGTTACCGGGATGGGCTATGATATCCACATAGGGATTTGACATTGCCCCCACCAGTGCCCTTGTATTCTCTTCAACAGTTCCTGAGTCAATGCAGGCTTCATGAAGAGAAGCAATAACTATATCCAGTTTTTTTAAGTATTTTTCGGGTACATCAAGTCTGCCCTCAAAATCCATTATGTTGGCCTCTACACCCTTCAGCACCCTCACACCCTTGATGTATTCAGGTATAACCCTCATATTCCCGAAATGGAATAAGTCGGGGCCCCCCTGCATTGCCGGTCCGTGGTCTGTCATTGCTATCAGCTTCAAGCCCAATTCTGCCGCTTCTTCCGCAATTTCCTTAATGGTACTGTAAGCATGGCCGCTTGATATGGTATGGCAGTGAGTATCAAGTAATAATTTCAAGAAAACACCCTCTTTGTTATTGTTCGTCCTTTTCCACCTTATATTCCGGGTTGTACCCTGTCGGTTCATCCGGAATAATAAGCGCAGCAGCTACATAGGCAAATATCCCGGGGAAAAATCCCGTTGCTATTGTAAGGGCAACCCATATAAGCCTGATTATCGTAACATCAATGTTGAAATAGTCCTCCAGGCCTCCGCATACGCCTGATATTGTTCTTACAGTTCTGGATTTATATAATTTCTTATACATACTTCTTTACCTCCCGGTTTTAATTTATCAAACATATTTCCATTTGTCCCTTCATTGAAGCATTTCCCCGGTGCCGGCAATCAAGTACTGCCCGGAATGGACATGTTTGATTTTTAGTTTTCATAATATATTACGAAACATTTTTGAAAAAGTTTTATGAATTAAAAAAATTATATACAACTTCTGCAACTTTCCTGTTCATCCCCTGTACTTTCTCAAGCTCTTCCAAGGATGCCTTTTTGATATTCTTCAGACTGCCAAAACTCTTCAGCAGTGCTTTTCTTCTGGCAGGCCCTATTCCCGGTATGTCGTCCAGAGCAGATTTTACAGTAGTCTTGCTTCTAAGGCTCTTATGATAGCTTATGGCAAACCTGTGTGCCTCTTCCTGGATTGCGGATATTAGCCGAAAAACCTTGGAGCCTTTCGGCAGATCGATTTCCCTGCCATTATATATCAGCCCTCTTGTTCTGTGCTTATCGTCCTTTACCATTCCGCAAACAGGTATATTTATGTCCAGCTCCCGGAGAACCGGCAGCACTGCATTGACTTGTCCAATGCCCCCATCCAGCAATATCATGTCCGGGAACACCGAGAATCTGCCCAATTCAAAATCTTTTCCCTCCGCTTCAAGCTCTTCTCTCTCCTTTAGGCCATGGACAAATCTTCTCTCCACAATCTCCCTCATGCTTTCATAATCGTTGGCGCCTTCAACGGATTTTATCCTGAATCTCCTGTAGTTTCTATTATTAGGCTTTCCCTGCTCAAAAACTATCATTGAACCGACATTCAATACTCCCTGGATATTTGAAATATCAAAGGCTTCGATCCTTACGGGTACAGCATTGAGCTCCAGAATATCCTTAAGTTCCCTGCATGCTCCCATTGTTTTCTCGGTGTCATTTTTCTGCTTTTCTATCAGAAGCCTTAATGTGTCTTCCGCATTCCTGCTTACCATTTCAATAAGCTTTTGCTTTTCTCCCCTCCGGGGGACAACAAGCTTGACCCGGCCTCCCTTTTTATCGCTGAGCCATCTCTCAATAATATTTATCTCGTCAATTTCTTCCTGAAGTATTATTTCTCTTGGTATAAGCGCATCCGACCCGTAGTACTGTTTAATAAAGCTGCTTAATATCTCCTTTGAGTCACTAAGCTTGGTATCCTCAATAAGAAAATGCTCTCTGCCGATAAGCTTTCCTCCTCTTACAAAGAAAACCTGTATGCAGGATTCCGATTCATTCAGCGCAAAGGCTATTATGTCCTGGTCTATAAGTGCTGAAGATATTACTTTCTGCTTTTCCGCAATCTTTATCAGAGAGTTCATATTATCCCTGATTTCGGCTGCCTTCTCAAAATCCAGATTATCTGCCGCTTGATGCATTTTGTCCTCCAGCTGTTTCAATACCTCCTCCTGCTTGCCCTCAAGCATCATTATTACTGAGTCAATAAGCTCCCTGTATTGTTCCTTGCTGACATTTCCCTGACATGGGCCTATACATTTCTTTATATGATAGTTGAGGCAGGGCCTTTCCTTTCCGATTGCCCTGCTTATGTTTTTGCTGCAATATCTTATGGGAAAAAGGCCTTTCAGGAGGTCAATGGTTCTGTTTACTGCGGTAACATCGGTATAAGGGCCGAAATACTTTGCTCCGTCCTTCTTTATCTCTCTCACAATAAGCAGTCTTGGATAATCTTCTTTTACTGTAATCTTAATATAGGGATACTGCTTGTCATCCTTAAGCATTACATTATACTTAGGCCTGTGTTTTTTTATAAAGTTACATTCAAGTATAAGGGCTTCCAGCTCTGAATCGGTTATTATGTATTCCAGGTCTGTAATCCTCTCAACCATTGCGGCGACCTTGGGATGCTGATTCTTTGAGTTCTGGAAATACTGCCTTACCCTGTTCTTCAGGTTTATTGCCTTTCCAATATATATAATCTCATTATATTCGTCACGCATTATATAAACTCCGGGTTTTTCCGGGAGATTTTTCAGTTTGTCTTCCAATGAAATCATAAGTGTATTCCTCCGGTTTTGAATAGTGTATGCTTCTATTATACTACAAGTTTGCTGAAATAAAACGAGGCAAAAAGATGTCCCCCGCTTTTGAGACACGGGGACGTCAGACTGTGTGGCAACATTTGTGAGATAACCTATAA
>JAKJBT010000111.1 GCA_022706865.1 Bacillota bacterium | reverse complement strand
CCGACTCGCACGGTATTAGCTTTGTACAGAATCAGAGATTGATTCTGTTGCACAAAGCCAATAAGTGCTCGCTGATATACAAGGCTAGTGCTCATGGCATATGACCGCAAGCTAGTAAATATGTCGCATTGTTATTATAATATATCCCAATATTTATATAGGATGAACAGTATGAACAATATTTGGGGATCAAAGAAGGTCAATATAAGACTTATTCATATTTTCATAATTGCAGCATTGGTCTTTATCGTGTTCAAATATGGCATTGCCATCGGTACAGTGATAAAGCCCTTTATAATTGCGGCAGCCTTTTCTTACCTGCTGAACCCTATAGTGAAGGCTTTTGAGAAAAAAGGCATAAGAAGGATTTTCGGAGTTTTTATTGTATATCTGATTTTTATAGCTTTAATTCTACTCCTGTCTTTTGTACTTGTCCCTAAGCTGATAAAGGAAATCAGTGCATTGGTTGTCAATATACCCCAGTATTCAAGGCAGATGCAGGAGCTTTTTCGGCAGTTCCAGGACGGATATATGAGAAGCGGGCTTCCGGAAAGCTTTAAGAACGTACTGGATGATAACATACTTATGCTGCAAAGCATGATTCTCAATCTTTTGCAGAATATTGCCAACGGTATTATAGAAATCTTTTCACAGCTTTTTAATATAATAATAGTACCGGTAATTACTTTCTATATGCTGAAAGATGCGGAGTACTTCAAGAACCAATTCATTCTTGTGCTGCCTAAGGCAAAGCGCATGAAGCTTATTATACTTCTCAGGGATATTGATAATGTTTTTGGTAAATATATAAGAGGGCAGATTATTATAGCCAGCTTTGTGGGGGTACTGACAACTGCTGCCCTTATACTGATTAAAGTAAAATATGCCTTCATACTTGGTATCTTTGCCGGTATAGCAAATATAATACCATACTTCGGGCCCTTTATCGGAATTATACCTACAATATTGTTTGCATTGCTGGATTCAACCGGTAAAGCATTGTATGCGGCAGGAGCCTTTATTCTGATACAGCAGCTGGAAAGCGGATTCCTTACACCAAGGATAATAGGAAAGAGTGTGGGAATACACCCTATTTATGTTATCATGTCCCTTATAGCGGGAGGCAGGCTTTTTGGAATCATAGGGCTTATTATGGCTGTGCCGGTATTGGCTGCAATAAAACTGACACTCAGGCATGTACTCAGGGATAAGCAGGGAAATTAAAACCATATAAAAGCATACATAGCAATGGTATACATAACAACAAATGCAGATTATTGACAAAGCTTCCCGGCTAATATATAATCTTCGTATATATTTATATTGCGTAGATGCAGAGGAGTAAACAGACTGATTTTCAATATGCTGCAATATATGTCGGCATTAGCAGAGAAGGGATGGCTGGTGAGAATCCCGGGGAATAAGCTGTTGAAGCTGCTGCTGAGCATCGTTAAGACGCTGCAGGCGTTATACTGCATGGCGAAAGCCAATAAAGCGGCCCTTTCGGGCAACTAGGGTGGTACCGCGAAGCTCTCTTCGTCCCTAACCGGGATGGGGAGTTTATTTTTTTATAAAACATATACAGGAGGAATAAACATGGAAAAGTTGGGACTTAATGAAGTAAGAGAGAAATTTCTAAGCTTTTTTGAAAGCAAGGATCATTTAAGAATGAAAAGCGCATCTCTTGTGCCTCAGAGTGACAAGAGCCTGCTTATCATAAACTCGGGTATGGCACCTTTAAAGCCGTTTTTTACAGGGCAGGCCGTGCCTCCGAGTTTAAGGGTGACAACATGTCAGAAGTGTATCAGAACCCCTGATATTGAAAGAGTCGGAAAGACTGCCAGACATGGAACCTTTTTCGAAATGCTGGGTAATTTCTCCTTCGGAGATTATTTCAAGGATGAGGCAATAGCCTGGGGATGGGAGCTGTGCACTGAGGTGTTTAAGATGCCGAAAGACAGGCTCTGGGTTACCATTTATCTGGACGATGATGAAGCCTTTGATATCTGGCATAACAAGATAGGATTGCCTGCGGACAGGATCGTCAGAATGGGTAAGGAGGACAACTTCTGGGAAATCGGCCTCGGCCCATGCGGACCTTGCTCAGAGATATATTTTGACAGAGGGCCTGGTACAGGCTGCGGCAAGGAAGACTGCAAGCTGGGCTGTGACTGCGACAGGTATATGGAATTCTGGAACCTTGTATTCACACAGTTTGATAAAGACGAAGAAGGCAATTACAACAGACTGGCAAAACCGAACATAGATACAGGCATGGGTTTGGAGCGAATGGCTGCGGTTATGCAGGGAGTTGACAATATATTTGAGGTAGACACCGTAAAGTATATATTGGACAGCATTTGCAGCCTTGCCGGGGTGGAATACGGTGCGGATCCGAAGAAGGATGTATCGATAAGGGTTATTACCGACCATATCAGAGGGGTCACCTTCATGATATCCGACGGTATACTTCCAAGCAATGAAGGAAGGGGATATGTTCTCCGAAGGCTTCTGAGAAGGGCTGCAAGGCATGGAAGGCTTCTGGGCCTGACAGATCCTTTCCTCAGCAAAATTGCCCTGAAGGTTATTGAAGTAAGCGGAGACGCATACACCGAATTGAAGGAAAAGAAAGATTATATACTGAATATAATTGACGTTGAGGAAAACAGGTTCTATGAGACATTGGACCAGGGGCTTTCAATTCTTCAGGGGTACATTGACGATCTGAAGCTGACAAATACAGGCACATTGTCAGGGGAAAATGCCTTCAGGCTATATGATACCTACGGTTTCCCACTGGATCTGACTAAAGACATACTGGAGGAGCAGGGTCTATCGGTTGATGAGGAAACCTTCCAGAAGGAGATGCAGAACCAGAGGGAAAGGGCAAGGGCAGCAAGGGCTGACAGCAGTACGGAAGGCTGGAAGGAAGATATATATGCAAAAATTGACTGGAGCATAAAGACCAAGTTCGTGGGATATGAAAGCTTTTCTTCAAAAGCGGTTGTCAAGGCAATAGTAAAGGAAAATGAATTGGAAGACGCAGCAAATGAAGGGGATGAGATAAGCGTAATACTTGATGTCACACCTTTCTATGCTGAAAGCGGCGGACAGGTAGCCGATACCGGAAGGATAATCGGAGAAGGCTTCGAGTTGGATGTAAAAGACTGCAAGAAGGTCACCGGAGAAAGATTTGCCCATATATGCAATGTAATCAGCGGAGAAATAAAAGTCGGGGACTCTTGCATAGCAGAAATTGATTCCGGGAGAAGAATGGCAACTGCCAGGAACCACTCAACCACACATCTGCTGCATAAGGCATTGAGAAAGTACCTGGGAACTCATGTTGAGCAGGCAGGCTCTTATGTTACGCCGGAGCGTTTAAGATTTGACTTCACTCACTTCAAGGCGATGACAAAGGAAGAGCTTGATAGGATAGAAAAGGAAGTTAATGAAGCAATCCTTGCAAGCTATGAAGTAATTACAAAGGAAACCTCCATAGATGAGGCTAAAAAGCTTGGAGCTATGGCGCTATTCGGAGAGAAATACGGTGATATTGTAAGAGTCGTCAAGATGGGTGACTATTCCATTGAGCTTTGCGGAGGCACACATTTGAAGACTACAAGCCAGGCGGGCTTCTTCAAGATAATAAGCGAAGGGGGCATAGCTGCCGGAGTCAGAAGAATTGAAGCGGCTACAGGAGTAAAAGCTTACGAATTTATTAAGGAAGAAGAAAAACTGATGAACGAGCTTTGTGAAAAACTCAAGGCTCATCCAAGTGAATGTGTTAAGAAAATGGATACAGTACTCAAGCAGCTTAAGGATACGGAAAAGGAAGTATCCGTGCTGAAATCAAAAATGGCGGCGTCAATGCTGGATGAGCTTGTAGCCGGGGCACAAGAGGAGAAGGGTGTAAAATATCTTGTTACAAAGCTTGACAACATGGGCATTGACAGCCTGAGAGAAATGGGAGACAAACTGAGAGATAAGCTGGGAACCTCCTTTGTAATGCTTGCCTCTTTTGACGGAGAAAAGACAGTCCTGGTTGCAATGGCATCAAAAGATGCGGTTTCCAAGGGTGTACATGCAGGAAACATCATAAAGGAAGCTGCAAAGGTTGCAGGAGGAAGCGGCGGCGGAAGGCCGGACATGGCACAGGGGGGAATTAAGGACTCGGATAAGGTCGGAGCTGCCTTGGATGCAGTGCCGGAGATATTGAAAAACATGGTGAAGTAGCAAAGTAACAATAATAAAGGGATATTGCCGATTAAGCAGTCGGCAATATCCCTTTTTTACTGTGAAGAATGCTGCGCATTCTTCTATCTTTGTGCTTCGTACTGTCTTAAAAGCTTGACAAACAATTCCGGAACCTTTGCCATTTTATCGGGAGTTTCTACGAAGGAAATACGGAACTGTGTGCTTCCGGGGTTGTACTCGCCTTTTTCAACATTATAGAATCCTTTCATCGGAGCGACCAAAAGTGTTGTCTCAACTCCATCCAGGTTGACTGATCCTTCTCCTGCGCAGTACAGAACGAACTCAGTTGCATCAAATCCCGGTTTTACAACATTTCTGACATCGATTACCGAGTAGATGGATG
>JAKJBT010000025.1 GCA_022706865.1 Bacillota bacterium | reverse complement strand
ATAAGGAGATGTAAAATCAGATACGGGCTGCGGGATGCGGAGTGCGGGAAGAGGTGAATGATTTGAACGATAAGGCACTGAGAATTCTTGAATATTATAAGATAATCGATATGCTGTGCGAAAATACCGTTTCGGCTATGGGAAGGGATATTGCGGCAGATTTGAAGCCCTCCGGCAATCTCAATGAGATAAAGGAGCTGCTTCAGGAAACCACAGAAGCTGTAAATCTTACACTTAAGAAGGGCAGTATCCCCATTGGCGGAGTACAGGACATCCGAATGCCACTGAAAAAGGTCAAGATGGGGTCTGCCCTGGAGCCGGGAGAGCTCCTTAAGGTGGCAGATACACTGAGAGCTGCCAGAAGGTTGAAAGCTTTCATGAATGAGGACAAAGGTGAGGAGAGCTTTCCGATAATTGAGTATTATATAGAGACCCTGTCAGCATTCAAAGGTATAGAAGACAGAATAAACAGCGCCATTATCAGCGAAGAGGAAATAGCAGACAACGCCAGCCCTCAGCTTAACAGCATTAGGAGAAAAATAAAGGAAAAAACTGCTTCAATGAGAGAGAAGCTGAACCATATGATTTCATCTTCAGCTTACCAGAAGTATCTTCAGGAGCCGATCATAACTGTAAGAGGAGACCGCCATGTCATACCGGTAAAGCAGGAATTCAGAGCAAATATACCCGGTATAGTCCATGACCAGTCAGCCAGCGGTGCAACTCTTTTTATTGAACCTATGGCAATAGTGGAGATGAATAATGATATAAAGAAGCTGAAGCTGGATGAAGAGAATGAAATAGAAAGGATCCTGAGAGAGCTTACTGCACTTGTTGATGAGAAGTATGACAGTATCAAGACCAATATGGAGATACTGGCGACATTGGATTTCATATTTGCAAAAGCCAGGTTTTCTCTGGAGTTCAGGTGCACCGAGCCAAGGGTCAACAGCAAGGGTATAATAAACATAAAGAAAGCAAGGCATCCTTTGTTAAAGGCCGAGTCCGTGGTCCCCATAGACATAAACATGGGAGAAACCTTCAATACTCTGGTCATTACGGGGCCGAATACAGGGGGAAAAACTGTCACATTAAAGACTATAGGGCTCCTGACGCTTATGGCCCAGTCCGGGCTTCACATTCCGGCAAATGACTACAGTGAAGTGGCTGTTTTTGATGAGGTATTTGCGGATATCGGGGACGAGCAGAGTATAGAACAGAGTCTCAGTACTTTTTCTTCCCATATGACTAATATAGTGTCCATTCTTGAGCATGTCACCCCAAATTCTCTGGTGTTGTTTGACGAGCTGGGTGCGGGTACGGATCCAACGGAAGGTGCTGCACTGGCAATGTCCATACTGGAGCTGCTGCACAAAAAGAATATAAGGACTGCTGCCACCACACATTATAGCGAACTGAAGATATATGCCCTTACTACCGAAGGAATCTGCAATGCAAGCGTGGAATTCGACGTAGCTACTTTAAGGCCGACTTACAGGCTATTAATTGGCATACCGGGAAAGTCAAATGCCTTCGAAATATCCAGAAAGCTTGGGCTTTCAGAAGAAATAATAAAGAGGGCAAAGGAATTCATCTCTCAGGATGATGTAAAATTTGAAGACTTGATAAGAAGCCTTGAAGAGGACAAAAGGAAGGCCGAAGAAGAACGGGATATTGCTTCCAGGCTGAAATTTGAGCTGGAAAAAGAAAAGTCGGAAATGGACAGAAGGCTTGAAAAGCTTGAAGCTCAAAAGGATAGAATTATAAGGGAGGCTCGCAATGAAGCACTTGAAATAGTCCGAAGATCAAAGGAGGAAGCAGGGGAGCTTATCCGGGAACTCCAGGATGCTATTTGGAAAGAAAATGAAGAAAAAGCGGCAATGATTGAAAAATCCAGGATGAAGCTGAGACAACGCGAGAATGATATGGAAGAAAAAATCGGGGAATCATTGTTCAAAAAATCCGGCAGCGCACCGTTAAAGGACATAAGGATAGGCATGGCCGTGAAGATAATCAATCTTGACCGGACGGGAAGCGTTCTTACACTTCCTGATGAGGACGGGAATCTGACGGTGCAGGCAGGTATAATGAAAATAAATGTAAACGTAAACAATCTGACAGCAGCTGAAGAAGAAAAGGAAAAACCCAAGAGGAGTTCCGGTGTCAAGGTGAGCTCTGCAAAGGCAATGACTGTTGCTTCACAGATAGATTTGAGGGGGCAGACTCTTGATGAAGCCCTGATGAATGTGGATAAATACCTGGATGACGCATACCTGGGCAACCTGCCCCAGGTTACTATAATTCACGGAAAGGGCACAGGGGTTCTAAGAGCAGGCATAATGCAGCTCTTAAAAAGCCACAGCCATGTAAAGTCTTACAGAAGCGGTGGTTTTGGTGAAGGAGGCATAGGGGCTACCATAGTAGAAATAAAATAACGGAAGTGATTGGATGAATATACTTGTTAGTGCATGCCTGTTGGGCACAAACTGCAAATACAACGGGGGGAACAATTATACTCCCAAGCTGCTGGATCTTAAAAGGGAGAACTGCATCATACCTGTTTGTCCTGAAGAACTGGGCGGCTTGCCGACACCCAGGGAACCCTGCGAGATACAAAACGGTGGGGGGAAGGAAGTTCTGGAAGGAAAAGCAAGGGTCATGAACAAAATAGGAGAAGATGTAACGGCGAATTTCATAAAAGGTGCCAAAGAGACTCTTGCTCTGGCAAAGCAGAACTCCTGCTCGTTAGCGGTGCTGAAAGCAAGAAGCCCCTCCTGCGGCTGCGGAATCATATATGACGGGACTTTTTCCGGAAAGTTTAAAGAGGGAAACGGTGTGACAGCGCAGCTTTTATTAGACAATGAAATTGTGGTAATGACGGAAAAGGATTTTGAATAAGTATGAGGCCTGAAATATTTCGGGCTTATTTTTTTTATTAGGAGAATGGAATTATATTGACAGTATGTAATAAAGGTGATAATCTGGACTTAAGTTCCACTAGTAAAATACAAGTACCATCAGATGGAACTAGATAATGATTTCACTTCATATTTAAATTGATATTTTGGGGAAAATAAATCTGCTAAATAATTATTGCAGCTGAAGGAGGAAGAATGGCATGAGACTGCAGCCAAGGAAACCTGTAAGCCTAAGGGGAGAAGTCATAGGCGGAAATGATCCGTTGATATGCATACCTATTGTAGCAGAAGAGGAAAAGGAACTGGAACAAGCGGCAGGGAAAATAGTGGAATTACATCCTGATATAATAGAATGGCGGGCTGATTGTTATAAAGATGTATGTGACATTGTAAAAGTAAAAAAAGCGCTTAAAACACTTAGAGGCATTATCAAGGAAGTACCGCTGATATTCACATTCAGAAGCAGCCTGGAAGGCGGATTCCAAAAAGTTGATGATGATTTACGTTATGAAATAATAAAACAGGCCATAAATACGGGAGAAGCGGATACTATAGATATAGAGC
This sequence comes from Bacillota bacterium, assembly GCA_022706865.1. Next base: position 16,894 of record JAKJBT010000025.1, on the reverse strand, counting down.
TTATAAGCGGTAAAAAAAATATTGATAAAATTAAGGCAGCTGCTGACAAATACCATATACCGCTGATAATATCATATCATAATTTTCAGGAAACGCCTCCGGTGGAGTTTTTGACAGATTTAGCGCGGCAGCAGGTTGCTTGCGGAGCCGACATAGCCAAGATAGCTGTAATGCCGAAATCTGAGGAGGATGTATTAAATCTGCTTATGGCCACACTTAGAATACGCAGAGAGATGCCTGACACACCATTAATAACAATGTCAATGGGCAATATTGGTGTAATCAGCAGGATAGCAGGAGGAATATTCGGATCGGATCTGACCTTCGGAGCCAGTGAGAAAACCTCTGCACCTGGACAGATTCCAATAGCTGAACTAAGAGCTTCAATGAAAACCTTGTTAAGGTAGAAAGGACATTTCAAATGGCTGATAGAATTAAAGGAAGTACTTCCCTTGCCGGACTGCTTGGATATCCGGTCAAGCATAGTAAATCCCCGAAGATTCATAATACTGCATTTGAGGCACTGAATCTGGATAATGTATATTTGGCTTTTGAAGTAGAAGACAGCCGTCTTGAAGAAGCATTGAATGCTTTGAAGGTTCTTGATGCTATAGGCTTCAATGTAACAATGCCTCATAAGAACAAGGTTGTCCAGCTGCTGGATGAAGTATCTGAGGAAGTTAAGATTATTGGTTCGGTTAATACAGTTAAGAATGAGAATGGTAGATTAATAGGATATAATACTGATGGCATGGGATTTGTTAAGGCATTACAGGAAGCCGGGGTGGATTTCGAGAAAAAGAAAATTGTAATCGCAGGTGCCGGTGGAGCGGCAAGGGCAATTGCAATTCAATTGGCCTTTGATGGTGCCGGTGAAATTATAATGTTTAACAGAACCTTAAGTACCGCTGAGAAAATTGTGAGCACTATTAACAGCAATATTGCTTCTTGCAGGGCCAGGGCTGCGGAGATGAATGAAACAGTTCTTAAAGAGGAATTGAAAGATGCTGCCTTGTTGGTTAACTGTACTTCGCTGGGAATGAAGAATGCGATAGATCAAAGTATAGTAACATTTCCTGAAACCCTGCACAGAGGATTGTTTGTTGCGGATATAATATATGACCCGCCGAAAACAAAACTCATCTCAATTGCTGAGGAGGCCGGCTGCAGGACTATGAACGGATTGGGCATGCTTATTTGGCAGGGGGCTATTGCTTTTAAAATTTGGACCGGACGGGATATGCCTGTGGATTTAATAAAGAAAGAAATTTTTGGGGAATAAAATGATAGATTCTGTGGCGGATAAGAAAACAAAAATAGCATATTTGTATTTACTGATAACATTTTGTGCATGGGGAAGCTTATATGTCGTCAGCAAATTCGTATTAGGAAAGATTCCGGTGTTTACTGTTTCATTTTTACGAAATGCCATTGCCGGAGCCGCCTTGTTAATCATACTTAAAAGAAGAAAGCCTGAAAAAATTGAATATAAGGATTACAAATATATAATTCTGATAGGATTTGCAGGTTATTTTTTAACAACGGCAGTACAATTTTTGGGGACAAAACTATCAAATGCATCTCTTGCATCGCTGATTAATTCTATGAATCCTATTACCATTACAATATTTGCAGCAATTATTTTGAAGGAGAAATTAACTGTTGTTAAAATCTTATGTATTGCTTCAGCTCTATATGGTGTCTTTATTATTGCAGGCGATGTGGATGGAAGCGGGAAGGCATTGGGGATTTTGGCTTCTATATGCTCTATAATTTTATGGTCATTTGTAACTGTTGTAATCAGACAGATTACCCAGAAGTACGATCCTTTTCAGATTACTGTATATGGCATACTTATTGGAGCTGCATGTACTTTACCGGTTTCAGCCTACGAAATTATGACGATTTCTGATATCCAGTTCAGTTGGGAAGTGATTCTTTCTCTGGTTTATATGGGGCTCGTTTGTACCGGTTTGGCCCATGTTCTGTGGAATAAAAGCTTATCAATGATAGAAGCAGGAACCTGTTCACTATTCTATCCGGTACAGCCTGTTGTTGCGGTCTTGCTCGGCTGGCTATTTTTGGGAGAAAGGATTAACAGGAATTTCGTTTTCGGAGCAATTCTTATTATTGGAGGAGTAGTGTTCTGCCTGATAAATAGAAAAGAATAATGTTAAAAAGAAAGGAGGGTACACATGTATTCAATTTCAAGAAAAGCTTCACTTCACGGTGAGGTCATTGTCCCGGGCTCTAAAAGCCATACGATTCGTTCAGTATTGTTAGCAGCTATGGCTGAAGGAAAATCTGTTATTAATAATCCCCTTACCAGTGATGACGGCCTAAGTGCTTTAAATGCCGCCCGTGCCTTTGGCGCAGAGGTAATAGAAGAGCCCGGAGTCTGGATAGTGGAGGGAAAGGGGAAAAAACTGCATGTTCCTGAAAACTTCATAGATACCAAAAATTCAGGTACAACCACGACCTTTGTGGCTTCAATGGCTGCTTTGCTTGACGGATATACATTTATTACCGGTGACCATCAGATTCGCCGCAGGCCTATCAAACCTCTGGCCGATGCTCTAAATGAATTAGGTGCACAGGCTTTTCTCACAAGGCCCGGTGCCGTTGCTCCTCCGGTTGTAATAGGGGGTAAGATGCGGGGCGGAAGAGTGAGCTTCAGCGGTTTCAACTCTCAGTTCATATCAAGCATTCTTCTTTCATCTCCGCTTGCTGAAGGAGATACGGAAATAATCGTTGAAAATCCTCTTGAGAAACCTTATCTTCAAATGACTCTTGACTGGATGAAGCTTTATGGAGTAGTACCAAGTGAGGCTTCACAGGACTACAAATACTTTGCCGTAAAAGGGAACCAATCTTATAAAGCCGTAGATTCTACAGTGCCCAGTGACTGGTCGGGCGTTGCATTTCCGCTGGTTGCTGCAGTCACCACCCCTTCTGAGGTTGTAATATCGGGAGTGGATTTTGATGACTGCCAGGGGGACAAAGCAGTGGTTGACCATCTGATTGCTATGGGAGCTGACATTACTAAGGACTCAAAGAATAAACGCATGGTTATAAAAGGCGGTACTCCCCTGCGTGGAGGTTTGACAATAGATTTGAACGATATCCCCGACTCCCTTCCTGCGCTCTCCGTAGCTGCATGTTTTGCAAAAGGCAAGACCACATTCATTAATCTTGCTCATGTTCGCGTAAAGGAAACGGACAGAGTAGGCGTAATGGAAAATGAACTGAAAAAGCTGGGTGCTGATATTGAAACAGGATCTGACTATATGATTGTAAATGGAGGAAAAGCCCTTACCGGCGCCAATGTGGACAGCTATGATGATCACAGAGTGGCAATGGCTTTAACTGTTGCGGGACTTTTTGCAAAAGGAGAGACCAAGGTCAGGGATGCTCAGTGTGCCTCTGTATCTTTTCCGAGATTTTTTGAACTGATGAATAAGATTGGTGCAAACATTGTTTTAGAAGAATAAGGAGGAGATTCATTATGATGGGAAATACTTTCGGGCGAATGTTCAGGGTAACAACGGCGGGAGAATCATATTCCGGAGGATTCAGAAAGAATTCAAACATACCGAAAGAGCTTTTCGGAGGCCTGATTACAATTGTTGACGGTGTTCCTGCCGGTATAAGAATAACAGCGGAGGATATTCAGGTTGAACTGGACAAAAGGAAACCCGGACAGACTCCCCTTGACTCACCAAGGCTGGAAAAGGATAAGGTTTATATTTTTTCAGGAGTAATGGAAAATGATTTATCAACCGGGGCACCAATCGGTATAGTAATACCGAACAATGACATTGAAGATGTCCATATAGAGCAGTATAGAGAGTATAAAGACGTCATTAGGCCAGGACATGCCGAATACACCTATTTCAAAAAATATGGACAATATTCCGATTGGGTAGGAGCCGGAAGGGCTTCGGGAAGAGAAACTGCAAGCAGGGTTGCCGGAGGAGCCGTAGCAAAACTGGTACTGGATAAAATGGGTATAGATGTTATTGGCTTTATCAGCGCATCACATGGAATAAAGGCAAAACCGATTACCTATGAGACGGCAAAAGAGAATTACAGAAAAAATGAACTGAACTGCCCTGACCTGGAAACAGCTCCTAAAATGATAGAAGATATACTAAAAGTAAAAGCTGCCGGAGAAACCTGCGGCGGTATTGTCGAGATAATAGCAAAAGGAGTTCCGGCAGGGCTGGGTGAACCGGTATTCGATAAGCTGGAGGCTACAATAGCTCATGGATTAATGTCAATCGGTGCCATAAAAGGGATAGAGTTTGGTGCAGGCTTTGATATGGCAAATATGCTGGGATCGGAATCAAATGACGAATCCTACGTGGATAAGACAACCGGAAGGGTAAGGTTCAGTACGAATAATGCCGGAGGGTTCCTGGGCGGAATCTCCAATGGGGAAGAAATCAGAATAAAGCTTGCGGTCAAACCTACACCAACAGTATCAGTAGCTCAAAATGCAGTAAACGTTGAAAAAATGGAAGTGGAAACTCTGTCGCCGATAACCCGCAGGGATGCATCGTTACTTCCAAGAATTTATCCGGTATGTGAGGCAATGGTCAGAATAGCAATACTGGATGCCATAATTATGGCAAAGGGGTACAGATCAGTTACCGATATAGACGAAAAATGGGATAGGATGTAGATTCCTTGACACTATCTATTATGCAATGCAACAATTGTTCTATCAGAATTTAAATAAATAAAAAATTGGAGGGTGTAACAATGAAACTGAGGTCTGTTTTTTTACTTGCTCTGGTTTTATGTCTGGTTTTTACTATGGTTGCATGTTCCGGCAATGATGCCAAAGCCCCCGAACCAAGCGCATCCGCTCCTGCGGAGGAACCGAAGCCTGAATACCCGAAGAAGCCAATCACAATGATTGTTCCTTACGGAGCAGGGGGGACTACCGACCTGACAGGAAGGCAGCTGGCGATCCAGATGGAGAAGTTCCTGGGGCAATCCATCACTGTACAAAACCAGGGCGGAGCTTCCGGAGCAGTAGGTGCCAAGACTGTTCTTGATGCCGAGCCTGACGGCTATACTATCTTATTTACTGCTGAGTCCCTGGGAACACAGAGGGTCATGGGACTTTCAGAAATGAGCTATGCCGACTTTTCACCCATTATGGTTACGGTAAACGATCCGAAGGTTATTGTAGTGAATAAGAATTCCAAGTATAATACTCTTAAGGATCTGGTTGATGATATGAAAGCCCGTCCGGGCAAAGTGAAGATGTCCTATACCGGCCCCGGAGGTTCCGGTCATGTACAGAGCCTTATTTATAACAAGCTGGGCCTGGAGGCGGCACTGACTGCTTATGCCGGAGGGAGTGACTGCATTGTCGCTGTTCTTGGTGATCAGGTGGATTTCACAAATTCGAACTTCTCTACGGTTACAAGCTATATAGAAAGCGGTGATTTAAAGCTCTTGGGTATTTCTGCAGTGGATCGGCTTGATAAATACCCTGATGTTCCGACTTTCTCAGAAGTAATTCCCGGTTCCGAAAAATATTTCGGTACTCCTTTTACTCCGCTGTCCCTGCTGGTTGACAAGGATGTTCCGGCAGAAATTCAGGAGATCCTGAAGGAGGCAGCTGCTAAAGCTATACAGGAGCAGGAATGGAAGGATTATGTCGCCAAGAATTGTTTGGAGAAGCTGTATGAAAAATATCCCGATGAGGCTTCCGCAAATAAGTTCTTTTCTGAGTGGGAATCTCTTGTAAGCTGGCTACTTTATGATGCCGGAGCAAGCAAGTTCAGCCCTGAAAAATTCAATATTCCAAGACCTTAATTTAATTTATTTTTCATGACATGGAGCTTTTGCAGTTGTGGCAAACCGCTGGCAGAATCAATGCCGGCGGTTTCCGCTTCAAATTTTATAAAGGTGGAAGACTATAATATGGAAGAAAACAGGAAGAAAGATTATTTACGCAATAGTAATATTCAGGACGCCGTTTTATTCTTCATGCTTGCGGCGGCACTGATGGTTTATTCACTGATTAATCACTACAGTACGGCCAAACTGGAGTGGAAGCTGTCTCCGTACCTTTTCCCCGTACTGATTGCCGTCTTCATAGGAGCCTTATCCTTTTCACTTTTTTCTGATGGTATACGTCAGATTAAATCAGGAGAAAAAAGTCGGAAGAAAGCTGCAATTCATTGGAAAGACGTTTTATTTACCATAGGCGTATCCGTTGCCTATTTTGGAACCATGAGATTCCTCAAGTTTATTCCTTCGACTATTCTATTTTTAGTTGCTCTGTTTCTCCATCTGGGTGAGCGCAGGATATGGCTGATAGCAATAATCTCTGTTCTATTTTCTGTTTCAATTTATATAATATTCGGCGTTATGCTGCACGTCATGCTGCCATAGGAGGTGAGTATATATGTCAGGTTTTTTTGATGTAATATCTTATTTTTGGGATTTTCATTTTATCTGGATGGTATTCATTGGGTCGGTAGCAGGTCTGTTTGTGGGCGCTATCCCGGGCCTTTCTGTATCCATGGCAACAGCTCTGCTTGTATCAATCACATATTCCTGGAACACCGGAGACGCCATAGCCACAATCATGGGTGTTTATACGGTAGGAGTATTTTCCGGTGCAATCTCCGCCATTCTTATTAACATTCCCGGTGCCCCCTCATCGGTGGTTACTACCTTGGACGGATATCCCCTTGCTAAACGGGGAGAAGCGTATAAAGCGCTGAAATATGCTACTGTTTATTCATTTATCGGTACCCTGTTCGGTTTTGTGGTTTTATGGCTTGCTGCCAAGCCAATATCTGATATAGCACTAAAATTTACTCCAATGGATTATTTTCTCATAGCTCTCTTTGGACTGGCTGCTGTCGGTTCCCTGACTGCCAAGAGCTTTTCAAAAGGGCTTATCAGTGCCATGCTGGGCTTGATTATGAGCACGATAGGGATAGACTCAGTAATGGGTACTCCCCGGATGACCTTTGGCATCTATGATCTCCAGGCAGGTATCAACATAGTTCCTGCATTGGTCGGCTTATTTGGTTTTAATGAAGTACTAAGTGTTATTTCCGATGGTTTTTTAAAATCTGAGGTTTCAAATATGGTCAGAACTGTTGTAAAACTAAAGGATATGTTTAAACATTTCTTTCGTTCAATTTATTATGCCGTAATCGGCACCCTGGTCGGTGCGCTTCCCGGGGCAGGAGGGCCTGTTGCTGCTTTTTTAGCCTACGGTGAGGCTAAGAGAATCGTAAAAAACCCGGATGTTCCTTTCGGGGAAGGCCAGGTCGAAGGAATCGTGGCCAGCGAAACAGCCAACAATGCCTGCATAGGCGGTGCATTCATACCTATGCTGACCCTTGCCGTTCCCGGAGATGCAGTTACTGCAATTATACTGTCGGTATTTTATATTCACGGCCTGCAGCCAGGCCCTATGTTTATAAGAAACAGCCCCGAATTATTCCATGCCGTTCTGGCTGGCGGGCTTATAGGTTCTGTTTTTATATTGATCCTGGGTCTGCTGCTGGGACCAAGAATCAGCAGGATTATCAACATACCTAAGAGGATTCTTCTTCCAATCGTTACGGTGCTGTGTGTAATTGGAGCATTTGCATGCAATAACCGTATGTTTGATGTTGGGCTGATGTTTTTCTTCGGAATCCTGGGTTACTTAATGCGCAGGCGCGATTATCCGGTTGCTCCCATGATACTCGCTCTTGTGCTGGGCGGTATGATGGATAACAGTTTCCGCAGGGCAATTTCTTTGGCTTCCACTGAAGAAAACATGCTGGCAGCATTGTTCGGACGCCCTATTACCCTTGTACTGACATTATTTACAATCATTACAGTTGTATCAAATATTCCTGCTGTTAAGGGCTATTTTGATTCAAGGAAGAGTATGATGAAGCCTGAATAGTATTTGCTGTTTAACATTTAAGGAGAGATAAGGTAAATGAACAGACATGATATTATAAAAGCATCGGCTTACTTTGTAGAAAACTCGAAAGATAATTATATAACAAAGCATGCTGCCATTTCAGATAAAGTAGCGGGGATGAAAATTTTTGAGGAACCGATTTTTGCATTTGGTTCCGCTGATGATGAATATTTCAGCTTGTTGAAAAAACCATCGGTAATCGGCAAACACTTTTTACTTCCCAAAGAATGGCTTCCACAATCTGAAACAGTAATATCATTTTTTTTGCCCTTCAGTGAAGCCGTGAGAAAGGGTAACGCAGAAGATAGGGTATGGCCGTCAGAAGAATGGCTTCATGGACGTATTGAGGGTCAGATCATGGTGAATAGTCTATGTTTATATTTAAAGTCATTACTGACAAGCGCAGGATATGACTGTATTATACCTTCTCTAGACGAAAGATTTTGGTCAATAACCAAGCCTGAAAGCACTTCATCACATCCGGGAGTATCATTTTCAAGTAACTGGTCTGAAAGGCATGCTGCCTTTGTATGTGGACTTGGAACATTCGGGCTTTCTAAAGGTCTTATAAGCAAGAAAGGCATGTCAGGAAGAATCGGAAGCATCATAACAGAACTGTTCCTGCCTCCGGATAACAGAGAATACACAGGCATCTATGAATATTGTTCAATGTGTGGTACATGTGTTAAGAACTGCCCGGTCAATGCAATATCGATAGAAAAAGGAAAGAATCACAATCAATGCTCTGATTTTTTAAATAAAATATCTGCAAGATACAAACCCAGATATGGCTGCGGGAAATGCCAGGTAGCTGTGCCCTGTGAAAGTGAAATTCCATATTAAGAGATCTAAGAGCATTCAGAATACATATTGAGATTTTTTGCTTGTAAAAGTAAATTAAATATGTGGTAATATATTATTGAGATAGTCAGTAAAAGCTTCATGTAGGAGGAATTATGTTAAAAAAATCCGAAGAAAACAATGTCAGATCAATTAACAGGGCACTACAAATATTAAAATGCTTTAGTTGGAACGAAAGAAGATTCACTCTGACCGAGATTGCACAGAAAGTCGACTTGCCTAAGTCTACAACTTCCCGTCTGCTTGCAACACTTGAGAACGAAGGTTTTTTAAGAAAGGACGAAGGAAGTAATCATTATAAGTTAGGATATGAAATCTATTTTTTGGGGTTAGTTGCAAAAGAGAGCATGGATTTAGGAGAGATAAGCCGGCCTATCATGGAAGAAATCGGCCAGGCTACAAAGGAGACCATTAACCTTTACTTGCTGGATAATTTGGAAAAAGTATGCTTTATTCAAGTGGAGAGTCCCCTGGCTATAAAAAGATATGTAAGAATAGGGGAAAGATCTCCTATCTGGTATGGAGCTACCGGTAAATCCATATTGGCAAATTTGGATGAAAGCATTTGGTATGAAAAGTCAAAAGAACTGAAGAGATTTACGGAAAAGACAGTAGTCGATCCCAAGGAGTTCATTGCTGAACTCAGGACCATAAGAGAAAGAGGTTATTCCGTTAGTATAGGAGAGAAAGAACACGATGTAGGCTGTGTTGCTGCTCCGATTTTTGACAGCAGTAAGAAGGTTATAGGATGCTTGTCTATATCAGGGCCTCAATACAGATTCCCGCAGGATACGGATTATTTTGTAAGTCTGGTTGTAGACGGAGCACGGAGAATATCCAATAAGTTAGGTTATTATGAAAGCTACAGCGGCTTTGGTGAATAATCATGGCAGAGTTATGGGATATTTTAGATAAGGACGGCAGCTTAACCGGAAGAACTATCGAAAGAGGCAGGCCTTTAAAAGAGGGAGAATATCATTTGGTGGTTCATATCTGGATAAGAAACAGCAAAGGCGAGTATCTTATACAAAAAAGATCCTCACAGGTCGGCTTTTTGCCCGGAATCTGGGGCGTAGCCGGAGGTTCGGCAGTTAGCGGCGAAAGCAGTCTGGAGGCTGCATTGAGAGAAGTAAAAGAAGAGCTTGGGCTAAGCTTTGAACCGGATACTTTGAGGAGACTATACAGGGTCAGATATAAAAGTGTTTTTTCGGATTTATGGTTTGTTTGCCGGGATATCAATCTTGAAGATGTCAGAATACAGAAGGAAGAAGTCAGTGAAGTGAAATATGCCTGTATAGACGAAATATTGTCAATGATAGAAAGGAATGAGTTCATTAACTTCGCGGAAGCTTATATGAGCTTTTTGGTGAACCCTTGCAGCTGTTAAGCACATAATGAGGAGTGAATGCAATGAATGAATACTATGTTGCCGTTTTTGATTCCACGCACTATGCTTTGAAGTTTGAAAAGGAAGTAAAGGACTGGGGTTTTACCATAAGCATCATGCCGGTTCCCAGGGAAATAACCGCTAGCTGCGGAATTTCAGCAAAACTGGAAGCCGGAGAGATTGAAAGTATTATGGCACTTGCTGCCAAAGAAAACCTTAAGGTAGCCGGCTATTATCATGTAGAAGTACAAAATGGCAGGAAAGTATACCATAAAAGCATTTAGTTGTTTTTATGGTATACTTTTTGGCTGTAAATGCACTTTACATATAATATAGGAAGAATTAAACTATAAGTTGTGTCTGTATTATTTAATTGTGCCATGGATGAATATCAAATACGATTTGGAGGAAAAAAATTGGGTGATAAAAGGAAGATAATAATAGCTGTTGTGATTGCGGTACTTCTGGTTGCGGCAGCCATATACGGCTTTACATATAACTTTCTGAACAAAATAAGTGTGGAGGAGGGTGCAGAAGGCTATCCGGTACCGGAAAAAAGGGTAAATGTCGTAGTTATGGGTGTGGCAAACGGTCTTGCGGATACAATAATGCTGGCAAGCTTCAACCCTGAAGATGGAGCGCTGGATGTGCTTTCAATACCCAGGGACACATATATTGAAAGAAAAGGACATAAGACTTCTGCAAACAACAAGATTAACTCTTCCTATGGAAGAGGAGGAGCGGATAATGTGGTCAAAAGTGTCGCATCTCTTACGGGAATGGATGTACATTATTTTGTAGAGGTGGACTATGAGGCTGTCAAAGAATTGGTTGATGCCATGGGCGGTATTAAGGTGACTGTACCTATGGATATGAACTATGATGATCCGGTTGATGGTTTGCATATACATTTCAAAGAAGGGGATGCAGTAAGCAAAGGCGAGGATTTATTAAAGCTCTTAAGATACCGTAAGAACAACAAGGGCGGCGGCTATAAGGACGGAGACCTGGGCAGGGTGAAGATGCAGCAGGAGATAGTCAGATTAGGTATTGAAAAAGTAATGAGGGGCAACATAGTTACTAATTTTCTTAAGCTTCAGGAGCCTGTTAAAAAATATGTAAAGACAAATATGTCACCAAAACAGATGATGTACTATATTACCAAAGCAAAGAAGATAAAAAAGGAGAATATCAGCATACAGACAATACCCGGCAGGGCAGATACCATAAACAAGCTGTCCTTTTATGTGGTAAACAGGGACAAGATGGATGAGATGTTAAAGCCTATATTAGAAGAAAACAAGTAGAAAAATACGGTTTATGAAGTGCACCTCAAATGTTAGACAAAATAACTGACGTTTGAAGGTGTATTTTTTTACTGTTTGACTTATTCCGGATGTTTAAATATACTAAAATTAGCACAATATTACAAGGGGGTTATTGTATTGTTTAAAAATCTCACCGAGGTCAAGGAATTTTGTAATTCGAAGGGCATTAAAATAGTAGACTTCAAAATTACTGATTTGACAGGGAGATGGCATCACCTCTCCATCCCGGTGACCAGGCTGAATGAGAAAGTACTTGAAGAAGGTATAGGTTTTGACGGTTCCAACTATGGTTTCAAGACTGTAGAAAAGAGTGACATGGTTTTTATACCGGACTTGAATACGGCTTTTATTGACCCGTTTTGTGAAATTCCAACTCTCAGCATGATAGGAGACATTTATGCACTTGAGGGCGGGATAAGGCGATATGAGGGGGATCCAAGATATATCGCAGAAAAGGCTGAGAAGTTCATGATTTCTACCGGCATAGCAGATGAGAATATTATAGGACCGGAATTTGAATTTTATTTATTTGACCAGATAGCTTATGAAAGCAGGCCGGAGCACCAGGAGGTGGCAATAGATTCGGCCCAGGCTGAATGGAACACAAATGACCAGTATGAAAAAAACCTTGGCTATAAAGTAAGGCATAAGGGCGGATATCATCTGGCGCTTCCCTATGACCTTACAAATGACTTGAGAAGCAAGATGACAGTTATGCTTGAAGAGTTCGGCATGCCCATAAAATATCATCATCATGAGGTGGGAGGACCGGCACAGGTCGAACTGGAAGTAGAGCCGGGGAAACTGAAGGATATGGCAGATAAGACATATTTGCTCAAGTATGTGGTGAAAAATTTAGCAATACAAAACGGCAAGAGTGCCACCTTCATGCCTAAGCCTATTTTCGGCGAAGCAGGAAGCGGAATGCATGTGCATATGTGGCTGTATAAGGATGGAAAGCCTTTATTCTATGATAAGGATGGATATTCCGGCCTCAGTCAGACAGCCCTGTATTTTATCGGAGGACTTTTGAAGCATTCGCCCGCATTGTTAGGTTTTACGAGCCCGAGCACAAACTCATATAAGAGGCTGGTTCCCGGTTATGAGGCACCGGTAAGCATATGCTTTGCAACTGCAAACAGAAGCGCTATCGTAAGAATACCGGGCTATGGCAATACACCTGACAGCAAGAGGTTTGAGTTCAGATCTTCCGATGCCACCTGCAACCCTTACCTTGCTTACTCAGCACTGCTGATGGCAGGCCTGGATGGCATAATAAACAAAATTGATCCTGTCAGGGAGGGCTTTGGGCCATACGATGTAAATATATATGAGCTTGATGAAGAGGAGAGGAAGAAGATAAAAGGACTGCCGAAGAACCTTGAGGAGGCTATGGAAGCTTTAAGGCAGGATCATGAATTTCTGCTGGAAGGCGGAGTATTTACAAAGAGCCTTATAGAAACATGGATAAAGAACAAGATAGAGAAGGAGCATAAGAAGATGAGCATAATTCCTCATCCGGCAGAATTTGAGCTTTATTACGACCTGTAGTGCTTGAAATCGGAGCGTTGCATGAAATATAATATATTCTGGGGGTGATTGCATGAATGAATCTGTGAAAAAAACAATAGAAGCTTTGGAAAAACATAATATGAAGGCATCATACTTTGATGATTCCGAAACGGCAGTATCCTATTTGATGGATAAAATCGAGGATAGAGCAACAGTAGGAATCGGAGGATCTATGACCGTATACTCACTAGGTATACCCCAGAAGCTTATTGAAAGGGGCAACAAGGTATATTTCCATTGGCTGGAGAGTACTCCTGAAGGAATGGATTATGCAAGGGACAAAGCAGAAAAAGCCGATGTATATCTGTCCAGTACAAATGCCCTGACCGAGGACGGAAAACTGGTTAATATTGACGGCTTGGGCAATAGGGTAGCATCAATGATTTTTGGGCCCAAAAAAGTATTTGTTTTGTGCGGAGTCAACAAGATAACAAAAGACCTGGATGCAGCTTTAAAAAGGATTAAAGAGAATACATATAAAAATGCAAGAAGGCTAAAGCTTGATACCCCATGTGCGCATACCGAAAAATGCAATGACTGCAACAGCCCGCAGCGAATGTGCAGCGTTACCACAATTATTGAAAGAAGGCCGTACAAGACAGAATTTGAGGTAATTATTATAGGAAAAGAACTGGGGTATTAATCAGTATCAGCTTGAAGCAGGGATATCGCAAAACTAATAAATAGTTAGCGATATCCCTTTTTGCATTTTACTAATAATGCGACATAGCTGAAGTATACATAACCCTCTGCAAGAGACAGTATAGTATATCGAGGCACACGGATTATGATTTTGACAGGCCTATACTATACAAGCTCTTGCTTGGTTATGCAGACATATGTTTACGTCGCATAATGCTTCTATATATGAAGTGATTTTTTTGAAATAATATTTAAAAATATTAGTTATAGGTTGAATGAAGACAAATTATATTGTAGAATAAATATGGATTCTACAAAAATTTTAAGCTGTACAAAATATTTTGAGGTGAAATAATGATTAAGAATTTTAATGAATTACTGGAAACGGCAAAAAGCCAGAAAAAAATGAAAATTGTTGTAGCCGCAGCTCAGGATGAAGACGTAATCAAGGCGGTAAGCCAGGCAAAGGAAGCAGGTATTGCAGAGCCGGTGCTGGTAGGAGATAAAGCAAAAATACTCGAAATCATGAATGAGTTGGGAATCGCAGACAGCGAATTTGAAATAATTGATGAACCGGATCTGATACAGGCGGCCAGGAAATCTGTGGAGCTTGTGAAGAGCGGAAAGGGCAACTTCCTGATGAAGGGAATGATTCAGACTGCAGATATTATGAGAGCTGTTCTGGATAAGGAAATAGGATTGAGGACCGAAAATCTTATAAGCCATATAATGGTTTACGAGGTGCCAACCTATAACAAGTTGTTGTATACAACCGACGGGGGTATGAATGTAGCTCCGAATCTTGAGCAAAAGGTTCAGATACTTGAAAATGCGATAATGGTTTGCAAAGCAATGAAAATGGATAGGATTTATGCTTCCTGCCTTGCAGGAGCCGAAACTGTCAATCCAAAGATACCGGCAACAGTCGATGCAAAAGCAATAGCCGACATGAAGGATAAATGGGAAGCTATGGGAGTATTCGTACAAGGACCGGTTGCTTTGGACCTTGCAATAAGCACCGAGGCATGTGAGCATAAAGGCTTTAAATCTGAAGGTGCAGGGATTGCTGATATAGTGCTGGCGCCTTATTATGAAGTCGGAAATGTATTGGGAAAATCACTGACATATTTTGCCGGAGCAAAATCCGCAGGTATTGTAATGGGCGCAAAGGTGCCAATAATACTTACCTCAAGGGCCGATTCGGCAGAAACCAAGCTGCTGTCCATTGCTCTTGGAAGTGTAGTAGCTAATAATTAATATTTAAATATAAGGGGGTATAAATAGTGAAGCAACTGATGTCAGGCAACGAAGCAATTGCCAGAGGCGCATATGAAGCCGGGGTAAAAGTAGCTGCAGCCTATCCCGGCACGCCAAGTACAGAAATTTTGGAAAACATCGTAGAATACAAGGATGATATTTATTGTGAATGGGCACCTAACGAAAAGGTGGCAACAGAAGTTGCGATTGGTGCATCTATTGCGGGAGTGAGAAGCATATCTGCAATGAAGCATGTCGGACTAAACGTAGCAGCCGACCCGATATTCACATATGCATACCTGGGAGTGAATGCAGGGTATGTACTTATTACTGCTGATGACCCAAGTATGCACAGCTCACAGAATGAGCAGGACAACAGGTATTATGCAAAATTTGCAAAGATTCCGATGGTTGAGCCCAGCGACAGCCAGGAATCCAAGGACTTTATGGCGGAGGCATTTAAAATCAGCGAGCAGTTTGATACTCCTGTGCTGTACAGGGTGACAACCAGGATATGCCACAGCAAGAGTATGGTAGAGTTTGGAGAGAGAATAGAAGTTGAGCCAAGGAAATATGAGAGAAATGCAGCCAAGTACGTAGCGGCGCCTGCTAATGCGAAGATTGCCCGCATGAAAGTTGAAGAAAGAATGAAATCTCTTGAAGAGTATGCATGCAGCTCGCCTCTTAACAAGGTTGAATATAATAAGGACACAAAAATAGGTATAATAACTGCGGGAATATCCTATCAGTATGTTAAGGAAGTATTTGGGGACAATGCTTCATATTTAAAGCTTGGTTTTACATTCCCGCTGCCGATGAAGCTGATAAAAGAATTTGCTTCTAAGTTTGAAACCGTTTATGTTGTTGAAGAACTGGATCCCTTTATGGAAGAACAGATAAAGGCTGCAGGAGTTAAGTGCATAGGCAAAGAGCTGATTCCTCCAATGTATGAGCTTAACCCCGATATAGTTGCGAAAGCCCTTTTGAATAAGGAAAACGAGACAAAGAAAGTTGATGCCAAAGTAGTAGGAAGGCCTCCGGTGCTCTGCCCCGGCTGTCCTCACAGAGGATTCTTCTATACAATGTCCAAGAAGAAAAATACGGTTGTTACAGGGGATATCGGCTGCTATACATTAGGCGGATCACCACCACTTGGAGCGATAGATACCTGCATATGCATGGGAGCAGGCTTCAGCGCAGGCATGGGTATGGCCAAGGCCTTTGAGGTATCCGGACGGGACAACAAGGTGTTTGGTGTTGTAGGTGATTCAACCTTCTTCCATTCAGGAATTACAGGAGCAATAGACATAGTATACAATAAAGGTAAAATGGTGCCTGTAGTGCTTGACAACAGAATTACGGGAATGACCGGACATCAGGAGAATCCGGGAACAGGAAAGACTTTGATGGGTGAAGATGCGATACAGATAGATCCGGTTGAAGTATTGAAGGCAATAGGCTATAAGACGGTTAAGACAGTAGACCCATGTGATTTGAAGGCTATGGATGAGGTGGTCACAGAAGCTGCAAACAGTGAAGAACCTTATGCAATTGTAACCAAGAGGCCTTGTGTGCTGATTAAAGGTTTACCGCCTTTCAAGACAAAATGCAAGGTCGATAGGGATAAATGCAAGAAGTGCAAAATGTGCCTCAAGGTAGGATGCCCTGCCGTATTCTTCAAAGACGGCGCTTCATATATTGAACAGTCAATGTGTGTAGGCTGCGAAGTTTGTATGCAGGTTTGCAAATTCGATGCTATAGAGAAGGTTGGTGAATAATATGAGTGATGTTAAGAACATATTATTGGTTGGCGTCGGCGGGCAGGGAACAATACTTGTCAGCAGGATATTGACTGCAGGGCTTATAAAAGCCGGTTATGACGTGAAAATG
>JAKJBT010000024.1 GCA_022706865.1 Bacillota bacterium | reverse complement strand
CATCTATTCCTTCAGGTCGTTTATTACTTCCCCCATAACCCTGGCAAAAAGCTCTGCGGAATATTGGGCTTCTTCAATAGTATTAAGCATGCACCCTATCTCTACCAGCATTGAATGATTGCTGAAATAGAGATTGTACTTGCCTCTGCTTTTTATATCGATTTTGTAGAATAATCCAGGATATAGTTTATCCATCTTTTTCTTTATATATACTGCAAACTTTTCCAGTTCTGCGTAGTTTGGATTCTCTTTTGCTATTACAAGCATTATCCTCGCAGCCCTTTTTCCGTTTATTGAAGTGGTGTATTCGGATTTTTTGGCTGTTTTCTCAGCAAATGTAGCTTTCTCCGCATCAAAGGCATCCCTGTGCAAATCCAGGATTACCTTTAGGGACTTGTATTTATTTATGCTGTTTTTTATGGTCTGAAGGGAATTTGCATAAGAATACGCATAGGACTCTTTATCATGCTTGGTCTTGTCATGGAGAACCTTGTATTTGTATTTTTCCTGCAGCTCTTTGGCAAATGTGCTTCCAACAGCTATAACATTGTACTTGTCATTCTGGGTATGATAATTCCCTGCAGTATTAGGCATGTAGCTTTCTGTGGAATGAGAATGATAAACGAGTATCTGCGGGGATTTGCTGTTCAATGCTATTTTACCGGGGGCGGCGACAGTTTCCTCCGCAATTTGTGATGCCGGGGTTTCTGCAGGTATCTCAGCTTTATATTCATCTTCCTCGCTGAAATAAATAGCTCCCTGAGGCGCATTCTCAAAGTCGGTAATATTAGGAGCTGCCGCACTGCTGCCGGTTTCGGCATATGAAAACAGCGACGGGTCATATTGACTGAAAGCTGTAAAGGCAAAATTCAGGTAAGTTATGGGGTTGCCGGCGTCGGTATGCAGACCGTCGGTGATGCTGCTTGCAGCAGACTCAAAAAGCCCGGGCATGGGGCAGCCGTATTCAATCTCATAATTTGCCTTGGCACCCGTCATTACAGTATTTAACAGCTGTATGTAAAAGTTATTGGAGTATTCTTCAAGCTTGAGCCTCTTTTTAATGTCATAATTGAAAACCTCTGCAGAGCCGGTTGAGCTGATATTATATTTGCTTAAATATGAATCAGGTGAATATAACCATTTCAGAAATAAAAACGATGCTGCAACTGCCAGTGCCAGAAAAAGCGCAAACAGCCATTTCTTGTTCAAACACCCCACCTCTTTTCCGCCCGCCTTTTGAACCCGGCTAAAAATTGGACCTGTCTGTATACACATATATGCCATATACTAATAAAAAATGCGTCTCGCGACGCACTTTTTTAGTTCAGATACCTGTCCATTTCTTCCTGATCTACATTTGGGTGCAGTGCAATATTCAGCCCGCTGGCTATAACTATTGCTATGTCGTCTATAAGCCTGTCAATTTCCTTGGGAGTGACCATAAGGTTACCTATATAAGGGGAGATCACTTCGTCTATCAGCTTATGCTTCTCTGTTTTATCCATGTTCTTAAGCATATTGTAGAATTCTCCGCTTTCAGGAGACTCATTTATAAGAGTATCAATCACCATATCTATGGTGTCGCTGGCCATTGTCGCAGCATCTACAACTGTTGGAACCCCGATGGCTATGACAGGCACCCCCATGCTCTCCCGGCTGAGCTCCTTCCTGTTGTTCCCGACCCCGGATCCCGGGTTTATGCCTGAATCCGCAAGCTGTATTGTGGTGCTTATCCTTTCCATTTTCCTTGAAGCTAAGGCATCAATGGCTATTACCAGGTCAGGTTTCACTTTATCCACTATGCCTCTTATTATTTCACTGGTCTCTATCCCTGTAATCCCAAGCACCCCGGGGGCAATAGCACAAACTGACCTTACTCCCTCGTCGATCTGATCGGGAACGTATTCCTTAATATGCCGAGTTACCAGCAGGTGCTCCACCACCCTCGGCCCCAGTGCGTCGGGAGTTACATTCCAATTTCCCAGTCCTACCACCATTATCACTGATTGATCATTAAGGTTCACCAATCTTGCTACTTCTTCCGCCAGAACCTTCCCCACTTTATCCTGGAGATCCCTGTCATTTTCCCTCAGCTTGGGCACTTCAATGGTAATATAATTTCCTTTAGGCTTTCCTATGATTCTTGCACCGACATCTTCAACAACCTTAACCCTGGTTACGGTGTAATTCTCATCTTTGTCCACATCCACAACCACTCCAGGGATATCTTGCCTGTTTTCCTGCTTGTTATAAAATTCCCTTGCTTCAATAGCCAAATCTGTTCTTATTCCGGCCACGGCATTCCCTCCAAAAATCTGTAAAGTTTTTTATTAGCATAATAATTGAAGTTTGCGCCTTACCTGCTGTTTTTATACAAAATGCGGCTCTGTTCATAATTAATTTTAAAGCGGGTAAACTTATATAAATAATCTATAAATCGGCACAAAAAAGCTCAATACAATACTCTTGCATTTTTTTGGTTAATATGATAGAATACCTTTTGTCAATTGAATTTTGAAGGAGGTGAAGGATTTGGCAAATATTAAATCAGCTTTAAAAAGAATAAAAGTAGCGAATTTCAAGACAAGAAGAAATAGAATAATTGTTTCCTCCTTGAAAACTTCAATAAGAAGGTTTGAAGATTCCATAAAAAGCGGAAATATGAGTGAAGCTAAAGAATTGTACAGGAAGGTTGCAAGTCTTATTGACAAAGCAGTTGCTAAAGGTACACTTCATAAGAATACAGCAGCAAGGAAAAAATCCAGATTATCAAAAAAGATAAAGGATATAGCTTAATATCTGAAAAACTTCGGGTGCCGCAAAACTACTTAATAAGTAGTTAGCAGCACCCCTTTTGTTTTACTCAAATAATCCCGCAAGCAGCATTTCCATCGCCAGCCGGTCTCCCATACCGCCTGACTTTATACTCAGGTCAGTATCCAGGCACTTCCTGAAAGCAGACTGAAGTGCCTGCCTTTTTATTGATGAACCATACTGTATGCAAAGCTTCACCGTATATTCATGAAGCTTAAGCTTTTCCGATATACTTCTCCTGTCATATTTTTTCTCATAAAGCTCATACACTTTCAGCATATTCTTTACCTGACTTGACAGGAGAGCCAATACTCCTACAGTGGTCTCCCCCTCAAGCAGCAAATCATTGTATATCCTGAGGCTGCGGTCGGCATCTTTTTCATAACATGCATTAATAAGCTTGAAGATGTCATTTTCTATGTTCCTTGGAACAATCGCCTCAATATGCTCTAAAGTGACCTCCGTTGAATTTCCCATAAAGCCTGTCAGTTTTTTTATTTCATTCTCTATATCATAAAGGGTTTTACTCCCGTTCTTATCAAGATAGCCGGTAATATTGATGAAATGATTCAGTTCTTTGGTGCTGATATTCTTGCCGCTCTTTCCGAGGACTTTCTTTATCCATTGAGCCAGCTCGTCTCTTTCTATCCTGTTGAATTCCAAAACCGCTCCATGCTTTTTCACCTCATCGAGAAGTTTTTTTCTTTTTTTATTAATACCTCCATAGGAAAGCAGCAAAAGGCAAACAGTGTCATCAAGGTTTTGCAGCACATCAATAAAGGGCTGTGCATCCTTCCCCGGAGCAGAAGCCTTCTCATCCTCATCCCCATTTTCATCTTCCTCCCTGCCTCTGCCCTTGCTCCTCAGTATCTCCGGATTCCTAACCTCTACTAACCTTTTCTCGGTGCCAAAGGGAAAAGTCCTGCAGGCGGCTGAGAGCTCATCGGCTTCAAGCTTCTCCCCCTCCAGCCGGGTATGATTAAGCTCCGGCAAGGAGGTCACCACTGCATTTTTCAGGGCCTCTCTGCCTTTGTCCATGAGATAGGCCTCATTGCCGAAAATGAGATATACCGGTTTGATGCAGTTGTTCTTAATATCGTTCATAAGCTGTCTGTAGCCCATATTTTCATCACCATGCCGTTCCAACAGTATTTATTTAATTATAATATATAAGCCATCAACTGTCACTGCTTCACAGTATTTACCTTCATACTTTTTCCGTCTGTTACTATTGTTACCCCTCCATTCCCATCCGTTCTGTATACAAGGCATCCGGTGTCAGCCAATCTTTCCAGGGTATCCGGAGAAGGATGTCCGTAATTGTTGCTGCCTACTGATATCACACTGACCCTTGGCCTGACTCTCTCAAGAAATTCTTCCGAGGAGGATCTTCCGCTTCCGTGGTGAGGCACTTTCATCACAACAGACTTTATAGCTTCAGCCTGAAGCAGGCCTTCCGTGTCCTTTCCTATGTCCCCTGTAAAAAGTGCGCTGAAATCTCCATAATACAGAACCCCCACCAGAGAGTTTTCATTCTCATCGGCTTCTGCGGCTTTTCCTGGATGCAAAAAATCAATCTTTACTTCATCCCCAAGACTTATCTGATCTCCCGCTCCCAGCCTATGGATTTTTATTCCCTTTTTTCTGCACATATCAAGCAGCGCACCGCTGCTTCCCGATATTTCACCAGTACCCGCAGAAACCCGGGGCAGAATCATATTTTTTACCTTATAGCCTTCTAAAACTTTCAGAAGCCCCTCCATATGGTCATCATGCAGATGGGATACGATAACGGTATCTATGCTCCATATTCCCTGGTGCAGAAGTGCCGGAAAAGTTATCTTTCCTCCAACGTCATAGTAATAATCCCCATTCCTTGAAGAACCGCCCCCATCAATCAGCACTGCCTTTTTCTGAGGTGTAATGATGCAGCAGCTGTCTCCCTGGCCTACATCAAAGAATACCATTCTCAATTTTCCTGAGGGCAGGTTATAGACAGAAATTGCAATAACAGCTGCAAGCAGGTATGACAAAGCAAGCCGGCGCATGTATACCCTGAAAAAGGCCGTCTTGCAAAACCCTATAAACATCCCGATACCTGCATAGTACAAAGCATGGATATATATGGGCAGCCTTGGGATATAAAAGCCTGCGGCGGGAAGCTCAGCAGCTTTTCGAATCATAAAGGAAAGAAGGTTAATAAAATAGTAATCCACAGAAAATATGTACAATGCCAAAGTATTTGATACAATTCCAGCAAAAACCCCTATGAAGCCCGTAACTGTAATAATGAAGGACAGCGGTATTGCAGCAATATTTATTATGATGCTTATAATGGAAATATAGTTAAAATAGTGTGCCAGAACAGGAGCAAGCCCGAGCCATACTGATATGGACAAAGCCGCCGGATCTCTTATTGCCGCAGGTATGCACCGCAATATGCCGTATACTGCCGGATAAAGCAGGGCAATGGAATACATCGCAGCAAAGGATATTATAAATCCCGTATCATGTATTGCCAAAGGTTTAAATGCAAGCATTATCATAAATGCAAAGGAAACTGATGCCAAAAGGTCATACTCCCGCCCTGCTGCCTTACCGGCCATCAGGACTGCAAGCATGATAGCCGCCCTCACAGATGGAAGAGGGGCCCCTATCAAAAGCACATAATATACTATTATTAATAGGATGACAGCTCCTTGAAGCCTCTTATCCAGCTTGAAAGGCATAAAAAAATATGTAAGAAGCATCATCAGAAAACCGACATGAAGGCCGGAAACCGAAAGTATGTGGGAAAGCCCTGTTTTCATATATGCTTCTTTCATATCCTCATCAATTTCGGTCTTATCACCGGTAATGATCCCGGTGAGCACTGCCGCCTCCTCCTTAGGCAATGCTTCATTAATAATGCTCCTGACCTTTTCCTTTGAATAATACAGCATGGCCTTTAATACTCCTGCGCAATCCTCCTTCAGCAGGACCGCTCTGTCGGCTGTTATCTGCTTTTTTATCCCTTTGCTCTTATAATACAATTTATAGTCAAAGTCTCCCGGATTCCTTATTCCGGCTATATCGGAACATTGGCCTTGGACAGACACCTTATCCCCGAACTTGAATACCGTCTCTGCATCAATTTTCAGGAAAATCTTCTCGGAGAAATTATAGTGCTTTCCCTCATATCGGACCGAAATGATTCTGGCCGGATACTGCAGATATTTCCCCCTTTCCGCGGGATTATCCGTAATCAGGCACTCATAGACTGCAGTTCTCCCGTCAAATGCATCCAGTTTGCTCTCTGTTCCATAGAGAAGGCTGTAATCCGCCATGCCTCCGAGGAAAATCAAAAGCATAAATACTGCCTTAAGATTTGGTTTGCTTTTTCTGTTTATAAACGCTGCCGCTCCTGCCAATAAAAAACTAACCAATATAATCGCAATACCGGGTAGAATAATACTCGCAGCCAATATACCGAAAAAGAAGGAAAATGCAAAGCCCGCCATAACCCCACGCCCATTACAAAATTTTGTAGATTTGTATAATTTCTACCAAAATTTTGAATATCCTTCTGCGGGATTACATTTTTCACTATTCAATACAATAAAAATAAAATAGCTGCCATAAGCAGCTATTTGCAATACTACATAAATCTGGTGGGCAGCACTGTATCAACAAGGCCGATTACCAATGCTCCTATTACTGCCCCCAATAAACTTACTTCCATTCCCTGCACCAGGTATTGAGTAAAATATATTACCGCTGCCGAAACCAGGAAGCCTGAGATGCCTCTTCCCAAAGGAGATGCATCAAATTTGAAAAGCTTTTCGATCAGAAAATCAGCTGCCGCTATTACCAGAGCAGCAATAAGTGCCGTACTGAAGCCTCCTATCATCTTGAAGCCGGGAACAAAATAAGCTGTAACCATAAGTACAATTGCAGCTACTACGAATCTGACAATGAAACCAATTACTCCGGTACCAGTCGACCTTCTCTGCTGATCATTCTTAGGTGTGGTATTTCCCATGCAATTCACCTCCTGAGTTTAATTTAACCTCAGAAAGATAAATATATACTTCTGTAATTTGAATTCTCTATTTTTTCTTTTTCTTTACATTTTTGCCGTTTACCTGTTCTATGGTATTTTTTGTGCCGGAATAAAGCCCTGATGCAGAAAGCCCATATACTATTCCCTTGAAAACCCCTGTTTTTATGCATTGGGGCTCAAGAAAAAAAACACCTATAATAACTCCGATAACGACAGCTGCCAGAGCACAGAACTTTTTGGGCAGCCCAAGCTCTTTGGCAAGCTGTGTTAATGAAACTATAATCGGTACCACTAATGTTTCGCTAATGTTCATATACTCACCACTCCTTTCACTACATAATATGATTTGTACCAACAGGCGCCACTCTTGTCCCACAAAAAAAGCGATCTGCAATGCTTTGGGCTTTGCAGGTTTTTTGGTTTTACTTTATTTAAAAAGCATATATAATTGAAGTACAGGATAATGCATGGTGTAATAATTCCAAAGCCGGATAAGTGATAAAGGAGGGCTTTCCTATGGATAGCAATAAATTAAGCCAGCTGGTATCATGGATGAAGCAGTCAAAATACACTGTGGTTTTGACCGGAGCCGGCATGTCAACCGAGAGCGGCATCCCGGACTTCCGTTCGGCAGGCGGGTGGTGGAGAAATATTGATCCTGCAACCGTTGCTTCAAGATATGCATTGGAAAACCAATATGAGCTGTTCAGAGACTTCTATATCATGAGGATAAACACACTTGAAGGCTGTAAGCCCCATGAAGGTCATAAAGTATTGGCTGAATGGGAGAACAGGGGCCTGGTACATTGCATTGCAACACAAAATGTTGACCGGTTTCATCAGGAGGCGGGAAGCCGCAACGTATATGAATTGCATGGAAATATCAGGACCATCAGATGCGAGGACTGCAACAATGCAGCAGAATTAAAGGACTTTTTGGAAAAGAAGCCGTGTGCAAAATGCAAAGGGAAACTCAGGCCGAATGTTGTGCTCTTCGGAGAATCCCTTCCGTATGAAGCACTGGATAATGCAACAAGTGCAATCAGTAAAGCGGATCTTGTAGTTGTCATAGGAACAAGTCTTCAAGTATATCCGGTAAACCAACTGCCGGAATTATGCAAAGGGAAAAAGGCTTATATCAACTTAGATACAGGCAGCAATTGCAGTCAATTTGACATAGTGATAGAAGGAAGTGCAAGAGATGTATTGACAAAAGCAGAAATGCTTTTGGATTAATTTATATAATCAAGGGGGCGAGCTTATGCCACTGGAAATAATCCGTAATGACATAACAAAAGTTCATGCAGATGCAATCGTTAACGCAGCCAACGCATCCTTACTGGGAGGAGGAGGGGTTGACGGGGCAATCCATCGGGCCGCGGGACCGGAACTGCTTGAGGAATGCCGCACCCTCGGAGGCTGTAAAACAGGACAGGCTAAAATCACAAAAGGGTACAGACTGCCTGCAAAGTATGTAATCCACACAGTCGGCCCGGTTTGGCGCGGGGGTAATGCCAATGAGGAAAAACTGCTTGCAGATTGTTATAGAAATTCCTTGGCATTGGCAAAAGAGTATAATCTTGAAAGTATTGCCTTTCCGCTGATATCGTCGGGTGCCTATGGGTATCCCAAAGATAAGGCATTCAAAACAGCCATATCGGTTATAGGAGAATTCCTCTTAAGCAATGAAATGACAGTATATATTGTTGTCTATGATAAGGCGGCATTTATGCTGTCTGAGAAGCTGTTTTCATCCATTACGCAATACATTGATGATAAGTACATAGAAGAACAACCCTTTAACCGCAGAGACATATATGAGGAAGCATACCAAGTAAGAAATATTTATTCGGAAGCAACCGGACATATTTTTGCGGAAGAACCTGCTCCGGCAAAAAAACATAAACGCAGCCTTGATGAAGTAGTAAAAAATATGGATGAAACGTTCTCGCAGATGTTACTGCGTCTAATCGATGAAAAAGGCATGACAGATGCGGAAACCTACAAAAAGGCCAATATTGACCGGAAGCTGTTTTCCAAAATAAGAAACGATATAAATTATAAGCCAGGCAAGCCTACTGCAATTGCTTTTGCCATTGCCCTGAAACTAAACCTCGATGAAACCAAAGACTTACTGCTTAGATCCGGTTATGCACTTTCCAACAGCAGCAAATTTGATATAATCATTCAGTATTTTATAGAAGAAGAAAACTATAATATTTTTGAAATAAATGAAGCATTGTTTGCATTTGATCAAAGCATGCTGGGGGTATAGTAAATTTGTCGCTTGCCATGCGACCTATCCATAGATATGGAATGATATCCTTTAATCATAAAAATGATTGGAGGATATTATTATGAAAAAGGGCTTGACTGAACTGGTATTTATTCTTGACAGAAGCGGCTCAATGAGCGGCCTGGAAGGTGACACAATCGGCGGATATAACGCAATGCTGGAAAAGCAGAAAAAGGAACAGGGAGAGGCTGTAATAACCACTGTACTGTTTGATGACAAGTATGAATTGCTTCATGACCGTATTAACCTCAGAGGGATAGAGCCAATAACAGAAAAAGAGTACTATGTGAGAGGCACTACTGCGCTGTTGGATGCGGTAGGAAGAACCATCAGCAAAATAGTAAATGTACATAAGCATACAACGGAAGATGAGCGGGCTGAAAATGTCATGTTCGTAATAACCACCGACGGTATGGAAAATGCCAGCAGGGAGTACAGCTATGAAAAGGTCCGCCGGATGATTGAACACCAAAAGAGCAAACACGGCTGGGAGTTCATATTCCTTGGCGCAAACATTGATGCTGTTGATACGGCAGAACGCTTTGGAATAGGGCAAGACAGAGCGGTAAACTATAATGCGGATAGTGATGGCACTTTGCTTAATTATGAAGTAATCAGCGAAACGGTAAGCTGTCTGCGAGCTGATCGTAAAATATCGAAAGACTGGAAAGACAGGATTGAAGAGGACTTCAGAAAGCGCGGAGGCAGAAGGTAAGATCGTTATTCAAAGCAGTCTCATTAAGTATGCTTTCCTATACGATAAAAAACCAAAAGGCGTTATTGAACTGAACTTACGGGAATGCTAAACTTTAAGAAAAGGAGGCAATTATGAGAACTGAACGATTATATAATGACGACCCCTATCTTACGGAGTTCCGGGCAGAAGTTATTGAAACACTGCCCTATGGAGACAAATACGGAATTGTACTGGACCGGACCGCGTTTTATCCGGTTGGAGGCGGGCAGCCCTGGGACACGGGATATCTGAATGATGAAAAGGTATCGGAAGTAATTGAAAAGGACGGAAAGCTGCTCCATATTGTTGATAATAAGCTCCTGTCAGCAGAAGTAAAAGGCTCTGTCAATTGGGCAAGACGCTTTGACTTCATGCAGCAGCATACCGGTCAGCATATATTGTCGGCATGCTTTGAAAAGCTTTTAAACGGAAGCACCGACAGCTTCCATATGGGAAAGGATATAGTAAGTATAGAAATCAACATCGACAGCTTCAGCATTGATGATGCTGAGCGCATTGAGAATATGGCAAATGATATTATCTACTACAACCTTCCTGTAATTACAAGAGTGGTAAACGGCGAAGAGCTTAACAGCCTGCCTTTAAGAAAAATGCCGAAGGTTACCGAGAATATCAGAATAGTTGAAGTCAAAGAAATCGACTACTCTCCTTGCGGCGGGACCCATGTGAGGACAACCGGCGAAGTGGGAATGATAAAGATAAAAAGCTGGGAAAAATGCAAGGGAGGCATCAGATTTACGTTTGTATGCGGCAACAGAGCATTGAAGGACTATGGAATGTATAATTCAATCATCCGGACTCTTAGCGAAAAACTGTCGGTCAGGGATTCAGAAATTATTGAAGCCATTGACAAACTGCTGTTAGACCTAAGGAATACGGAAAAGCAGCTTTCTGCTTCCACCCAGGAGCTGATGAGAGTCGAAGCTGAAAATATTATCAGGGAATGTCCGGTGGTATCAGGTATCAGGTTGATTAGCAAAGTCTTCGATAACAGAAGTATTAATGATGTAAAGCTTCTTGCACAGTATCTGACAAAGGCACCGGGTACTGTTGCCCTTCTGGCATGCAAAAATGAAAATGCACAAGTCATATTCAGCCGTTCCGAGGACGTGAATATGGATATGAATACACTTTTTAAAGCAGTTCTTCCCATAATTGACGGGAAAGGCGGCGGAAATTCGAAAACAGCCCAAGGCGGTGGCAGCAAGGCAGAGGGGCTGGAGGAATTTATGAATAATGCAAGAAATCTGATTATCTCTAAATAGCACAAAAGCTGTCTGCTGCATCATCATCAGCATCCTACTTATTTTTTTCTTCAGACAGCTTATTAAGCTTTGAATTAAGCTTCTCGCGCATTGCAGCCTTCTCCCGGATCTCCTCCATATGCTCCAGCTTATAATCCAGTTCCGAGAAATATATTTTCATACACTTCTTAAGCTTTCTCCTCACATCATCAACTAAATGGCCAAGATCATCCGCCCTGTCTATGGCATCCTCAACATCCTTGCGGTGCGCCAGGGCTATCCTGTTAAACTCTTCAGCAGCCCCGACAGACAACCTGTAAGAGCTTACAAGAGGTGTGAGAATTTCATTTAAGACCACAATTTCCTTTAGGAAACAATCATCCCTGTCATTATCAACCATATTACCCTCTCACTCCCTTGCACCTCTATTTCCGTTATTGTACATATATTTAAATCTATGATATATTTATTTTTATAATGCAACTTTATTACATAATATATATAGTAAAATAGATTATTATCACAAAAGCAGGACTGTCTGCTTTTATATTGAGGTTTATATGGATTTTAATACGGCTATCAATCAAATACTGGTTTTATTTATTATAATGTTTATTGGAACAATTGCAAAAAAATCAAGAATTATCGATGAAGGCATACAAAACTCAATTTCAGTGCTCCTGATGCAGATTGCACTACCTTCGCTAATACTCTCATCAACCAATATTGCAAGAACTGCCGAAGTGCTGCCTAATCTGATCAGTATTCTTACAATCACATCGATTGCTTATATACTGACTATACTAATGTGCATGCTGACAGTAAAAGGGCTGCGCTTTGATCAGAAAACATCCGCTGTTTTTATTTCCCTTATAGTTTTTGGAAATGTAGGATTTATGGGATATCCCGTTGTCAGAGCATTTTTTGCGGAAACCGGAGTCTTTTATGCCACAGCCTCAAACCTGGTATTTACTGCCTTTCTGTGGACCTATGGAATACTATTGTTTAACAAACAGGAAAAAATCGACCTGAAAAAGCTCCTTAATGTTGGTTCAATATCAACTTTAATTGCTATTTTAATGTTTGCAT
Source organism: Bacillota bacterium (assembly GCA_022706865.1). The sequence continues at coordinate 8,151 of JAKJBT010000024.1, read as the reverse complement.
TCCGTATAAGTCTGCCATATTCCCTTCAGACAGCATTTGATCTGATTGGAAAAATGACCACACCCCTCTCAATGCTTCTAATAGGAGCGCTAATTGCGGAAATAGATACTTCAAAGCTTGTTTCAGACAAAAGAATCTATCTGGTGGCGGCAATCAGGCTTATTATAATTCCTCTGGCAACTGCCTATATTCTAAGGTTTATGGGCTTTAACACCATGGTGATATCGATATGCACATTAATGGCTGCCATGCCGTCAGGTGCAACAAATGCAATTTTTGCCGCACAATTTGACACAGAACCATTATTTGCTTCAGTTGGTGTTTTTATAACCACGCTGTTAAGCATTCTTACACTGCCATTCACTGTATACATGCTTACTAATTTCATACTTTAGCTTTCATTTTTTCTTTCTTCATCCTATATTTTCAACTCATGCAAAAGCAGAATCCATAGAATACTATAAATGTCGCGAAAAATATTTATAATTGCAAAATCAGATAGGCTATGATTTTGTGTTAAATTAATGTACTTCCCACGACATATGAATAAGGGAAAGTGTTTTGTTCAAAACATATACTATGAAAGGCGGTGTTTTTGATGGCAAGAAATACTGAAACAGCATATAAGACTATTTCAGGAAAAAGAACCGGCAGGCGAAGCTCAAAGATTCTCGTACCTGAAGCCGAGGTAGCAATGGATACTTTGAAAAAGTCCATCGCCTCAGAGTTTGGAATAGATTTTAACAGCGAATATAAAGGTAATCTGTCAGCAAAACAATGCGGCAAAGTAGGCGGTGAAATGGTAAGGAGAATCATAGAGCAAATGAAGCAGGAAATTGCTCAATCCCCCGGCAGGTTTCGCCAGTAATAGAAAGGACACGGGGACGTCTCTTCGGGACATGGGGACGTTTCTCCTGTCTCACTGAGGATGAGACAGGAGAAACGTCCCCGTGTCTTTCGGAGAAACGTCCCCGTGTCTTTCGTGTCCTTTTTTTTGTGATTTTCCTCTTATATTGGCATTGCTTTTTAAAATACATTATGATAATATTTGTAGTTGTACAGCGCATGCTTCATATGGGGGTAGATGGGTGCTGGTGTGCCCTCTGGTCTTCAAAACCAGTGTTTGGGGTTAGTAGCCTCATGGGTGGGTTCGATTCCCACATACTCCCGCCAGTTCAAATTAGCGTATTCCTATAATTTTGATAAAAAAAAGGGCTGACACTCCTAGAGTGAAGTCCTTTTTTGTTCTTTGATATCTTCTTCCCCGATAGATTTACAAGGAATTTACAATCTCTGTAATACCCTTCTCCCTAATTCGCTTTAGAGGGCCGATAACCGAAAAAACAGTAACTATTGATACAAGCACCAAAATAATGATTATTTGAAACAGCGGAAACCTCCATTTAATATTAAAGCTTGAAAGATAATTCATAATCAGTATCTTTTGCAGCAATAACCCCATTACGGTCCCTGCAGCAGATCCGATAAGGCTGTATGTTGCAGCTTCGGCCAGAACCATTCTTTTCAGCTGCCTGCCTGACATTCCCACTGCTCTAATTACCCCCAGGTACCTTGTTTTTGTTACCACGCTGGTATTCATAGTATTCATGATGTTCAATATACTTATTATTGCAATGACAGCAACAAAGCCGTATACAAAAACCGCCATGGTCAGGAACAACTGGTTTATTTCAGAATTCTTCTGGCGTATATCCAGGAAGGTAATATCGTCAGCTGCCATACTTTTCAGAATTTCAACCGTTTCTTCATCTCTTTTATTTTTCAACTGAATATCAATAACCTTGAAGCCGGCCTCTCCCATAATATCGGAAAATACCTTCTCAGTTACGACAAATGCAGTAAGGGTCAGCTCCTGACTGTTAAATGGCACCTGCCTAAGTATCCCCATCACTTTAAGCTCCTTTTTCCCTTTGGGAGAGTCAATATATACCTTGTCTCCAAGCTTCAGGCCGGCAGTCTCTGTTGTAATATTATTCCTCAAGTTTTGCGCAACAGCAATGATACCATTCTCCTCATTCATCCCTGCTTCTGAAAGTTCACCCTCCAGCAAGTCTGCCTTTGCCCATCTGAATTGGTTCTTATCATAGGAAATCAGCCAGGACTTCTCCGGGGGTATAAAAAGGCCGCTACCTTCTGTCTTTATCTCCTTAAAGCTTTTTTTATATGCTTCGCTAAGCCTTGAAACATCAAAGGATGCATTAACATAGGCAAGTTTTCTCCCATAAATCCGTTTAACTCCATCCAATTCTGACAGCCTTTCAAAAACCCCATCTCCCATACCCTGCTCAGAAACCAGGGAAATGTCAGGGGTATAAGGCTTCGTGGTTTTCAGGGAAGTATACATGAAATCAATAAATACATTAAAGCCCAGGAACATGATTATACTTAATGCAATGGAGCATGACATCAGAAAGAGGGTTTTCTTCTTCATGAAAGCGCTGTTTACCCCCATTGCAGTTTCCAGACGTATAAGCTTTGATAAGAAGCCTTTCTTAACAGTTTTTGAGATTTTCATCTCATTGCTTCCAGATACAGCATTTACGGGAGAGACCCCGGCGGCCTTTTTTGCAGGTATCAGGGAAGAAATAAAAACCGTAAGAAATCCAATAGCTATTCCCAGCAGAATTCCCGCAATGCTGATGCTGAACAACGGGATTTCACCGAAAATCGTATTGTTGTAAAATTTCAGTATTGCAGAACAGACAAACGCCATCAGCATACCCAATGCTATACCCGGGGGTATTGCCCTTAAAGTAATGGCAAGCCCTTCTTTTCGTACCAGCTTTTTTATCTGTGCTTTTGATGCGCCGACGCATCTTAATAGTCCGAATTGCCTCACTCTCTCCATGACTGAAATATTAAAGGTATTGTATATCATGACTACACCCGCCGCAAGAACCAGAATGAACAGTACAGCTCCTACGGTATACAGCCCGGTTGCCGCTTTGTGCTCACTTTGTCCTATGACTGAAAGCAACTGGGTGTTCAAGCCTATTCTATCGTCAGCAAGGCTCAATTCATCTTTTATCTCAGCAACTGCCCTGTTGATTTTCACCTTGTTTTTGAACTCAACGAAAAACAGGTTCTGCTTTACATCAGCAATATCCTCTGCTCCCGATACGGACATCATTACCCCCGGCATGCCTGCAGCCTTCATATTGCCCAGGTCATTATAAATCCCGCTTACTACAAATTCCTTTTCTGTTTTGTCCTCAAAGGTTATTCTGACTATATGCCCTGTTTCTTCCCCTTGAAGCAAGCGTTCCGCTGCCCATGCCTCAAGCATTACTTCGTTTTTCCCCCTAGGGAAATTCCCTTGCAGTACTTCAATATTCATATTTCCCGCAAATACTTCTTCCAGCGCTCCAAGCCTGCAGTCAGTTCCGTTTATTTTCCCATTCCCAAAGTCCTTCCATCTTCCGGCATTCCGAACATCAATACGGCTTCTTAAAATAGCTGCTTCTTCATCAGAGGCATCTTTAACGGCAAGATGAAAGTTTCCATAGGTATAAATCACCTGAAGCTTTTCAAACCTTAAGAAAAAATCAACCATCGAAAACATCCCGGTTACAAGTGCAACTGATATTGTGACGCTTATGACAGCCAGCCTCGTCTTTTTGCTGTGGGCTTTAAGGTAGTTCTGTACAAGCATCAGATAGCTTTTCATCTCACGCCACCCCCGAGCTCGGCAACAATTCCATCCTCAACTCTGAATACCCGGTCACCATAAGAGGCATAGTTCTCGTTATGAGTTATCATAAGAAGAGTCTGCCTGTATTTATCCACCGACAGCCTCATCAAATCAACAACATCCCTGCTGCTCCTGCTGTCAAGGTTTCCTGTAGGCTCATCGGCTAAAATAACAGCAGGCCTGGCCGCAAGGGCCCGCCCAATTGCCACACGCTGCTGCTGTCCCCCCGAAAGCTGATTCGGCAAATGATGCCTCCTCTCTGTAAGCCCCAATGTGTTGAGGAGTTCATCGATATATTCCTTATCAGGCTTCTTATAGTCCAGCAGCAAGGGCAGAACTATATTCTCCTCGACATTCAGTTCGGGTATCAGGTTATATGCCTGAAAAATGAAGCCTATGCTCCGTCTGCGGAATACAGCCAGTTCTTCCTCTTTCATAGCATATATGTCGTGCCCGTTTAGAAAGACCTTTCCGGAGGTCGGATTATCCAATGCCCCGATAAGATTGAGAAGTGTGCTTTTCCCCGAACCCGAAGGCCCGACAATAGACACAAATTCTCCCTTTTCAATAGAAAAGGAAGCATTTTTCAGGGCTTCCACTTTGGTTTCTCCCTTTCCATAAGTTTTTGACAGATTTTCCGTTCTTAATATTTCCATTTTCACACCTCAATGTTATTAAGTCTCTTTTCACAGAATAACATACCAACCTTACTCTAATATTTATTGAAGCTTACAATCCTGTAATCTGGGCAGGTGAGCAACGAATTTTGTACCCGCACCTTTTGTACTTTCTGCGGTTATGAATCCGTCATGCATTTCTATGATTGTTTTGGCCAAGGTAAGTCCTATACCGGTTCCCTGTTTGTTCTGAGAAAACTTGCTCCTAAAAAACCTTTTGAAAATATGGTTGATATCATCAGGGTGTATACCTTCTCCATTGTCTTCAACAGTAATTTTAACCATCAGCGGAGTTTCTTCCGCCAGTACTCTGATATGGTTTCCCGGATTAGTGTGCTCCACTGCATTCTTGAACAAATTGCTCAAGGCTTCAAGGATCCACTCCCTGTCGCAGCTGTATGAAATGCTGCTGTCGGCATTTATTTCAAAGGTTTTGCGTTCTATTTGCAGCCTTGCCTCAAAGCTTTCCACTGCTTGCTCTATAATATCCTTTAAAATGTGGCTTTTCTTGTTCATCTCAATAATACCCGCGTCCAGTCTGGCCAGCTTCAAAAGGCCGGCTGTCAGATTATGCATGCGTTCAAGCTCCTTGACGCTTTTATCCAGGAATTTTGATATTACCTCATTTTGTACATTTTCACCCCTCATGATTTCATTGTATATACCAAGGGCTGATAACGGCGTCTTCAACTGGTGGGAAACATTTTCCAAAATGTCCTTCATAAAATTCCTGTTCTGCCTCTCCTTCTCAATATGCGCATATAATGATGAGGTCATGGCATTAATAGATGCCGCAAGCTTGGGCAGGCTGCCTTCGCCGCTGTCCTCAAGCCTTCCGGAAGCATGTCCCTTAATTATTCCGTTTATATCGCTGCTATATTGGTCTATTGTTTTAAAATGCAGGTTCAGGAATGAAATGACGGAAAGCAGAACTGCAAAACCTAAAAAGACGTTAAGAGCAAAATATGCTGCCATGTTCATCCTATAAAACCTGTTTGCCCGGGGGACCAAAAACAATTCCGTGCTTTGCTTGTATCCGGATTTTCCAAGCAAAGCTCTTCCTGCTTCAATATCGGCGGAGGATTTTTCTGCTGTAAAAGCAGACCGTATTTCCGCAGAAAGCTCCGGATGTGCCCGCTCCAAATATCCGGCAAGCTCATAATCATGAACGATAATGACGTTCTTGAAGCGGAGTGCATTTATATATGCAGCAGCCTGAAAAACTGCAATTCCAGCTACAAGAATCAGCACCAGCTGAATCAGAAGCCTTTTTGCGCTTTTATTAATCAATAAATCCATAGCTTATCCCTCTGTTATATTCCATTTATACCCCATTCCTCTTAATGTCACCAGGAATGAAGGATGTTTCGGATCTTTTTCAATTTTCTCCCGCAGCCTGCTTATATAAACATTCAGGGTATTGTCATCAATAAAACTCTCATGTGAATCCCACAGGCACTCCATTATCTGGTCCCTGGGCATCACCCTCCTGGGATTATTCATGAACAGGCACAGCAATTTATATTCAACTGATGTAAGCTCCATGTCCTTTCCGTTTTTTATTGCCCTGCCTTCCAGCAGCTTAACCACAATCCCGTTTGAGCTTAGTTCAGTCTGGCTGCTCTCTGCACTGCTGCGCCGCAATATGGCATTTATCCTGGATATTAACTCATTCAGCTTAAAGGGCTTTGATATATAGTCATCTCCGCCCAGGTCCAATCCCATTACAACATTTACCTCTTCATCGGAGGCCGTCAGAAAAATAATCGGAACAGCGGATTGCTGCCTAATACTTTTGCATATATCAAAGCCGCTTCCGTCCGGAAGCATTAAATCCAGTATGATCAATTGATATTCATTTCGACTGAAAAATTCCCCGGCTTCTTTCACAGTCCTTGCAACAGTCACGTCAAAATCATGCCTGGAAAGTGAGAACTTAAGACCTTCAATCAAGCTTAAGTCATCTTCGACCAATAGTATTCTTCTCACATTCATTCCCCCATCTTCCAATACTTATTTAATAATTAATACGTATTATTAGATCTTTTTTCTCAGTATCTATGTTAATATAACATTTCCATATACTTCAAGCAAATAAAAACTGCCGGCATACAGAGAAAAACGGCAAAAAATAAAAAAAGAGTATCGCTGGCCACTTATCAAGTAGCAGCAACACTCCCTTTTACGCAATATTATCTTCTGAAGTCTCTGTTGTTTCTCTGTGCTTTTTTTGCTTTTCTGCAGTCAGGGCATCTCTGAGGTTCGTTTTCGAAGCCCTTTTCCTTATAAAAAGCCTGCTCGCCTTCTGTGAATACAAATTCTGTTCCACAGTCCTTGCAAGTTAAATTCTTATCAGCCATTTTATTACCTCCTATTATTTATTAGGATTTAACAACTTTCAAACATTATACATTCTCCTGACAAATAATAGGAAATGGTTTTAATATCGTTAAATCACCAGTTATATAAGTATAACACCGATACCATTTAATGTCAACAATTATTTACCTGCACAAAAGTGCCTATAAATTGCAGCATTAAATGCTGCCGCTGTTAAGCAATATCAAGACTCCGCCCGGTATATTCCTCCTAAGATTCTTGATATCTGTCAACATAAAAAACAATACCCATAGTGCTTCTTTTTTTGGGATAACTTGATTTTCATGACCCTCCTGCATATATTTTAATGATTGAATTATGCTTAAATGAGGTCTTGAAATGTATAAAGGTTTAAAAATACTTACACTGTTTTTTCTTATTATATCTTTGTGTTCATATATCACATACAGTATTGAACCGGCAGAAACAACATCAGATCCTGCTGCCCCTGAGTCTGCACCTGCTACTGAAGCAGAACCCCTTCCTGTGCCTGAATCCCGTGAGGAGGCAGTACCTTCACCTGTCCCTGAGCAGCAGGAGCCTGAGCAGCCTGATGAAGCTCAGCAGCAAGCTGCTTCAGACTTCAATAAAAATGTTGAAGAAATTATAATAAAACGGATAAACTCATATTATAAAAACAGGGGCAGGGGAACCATAGGAATATACATCAAGGAACTGAATACCGGTTTTGAATATGCTTTCAACGGGGAAAAAACAAATCCGGACAATCCGGATGAAGGGTACTTTAATTCCGCCTCCACCTGCAAGCTTCTATCAGCCGCAGTAATGTACTATATGAACAGCCGCGGGGAATTGGAGCTTGACAAGGTCTATACCGATGAAACCACCAAAAGCAAATACAATCTAAAATACCTATTATCCAGAATGATAAGCCATTCAATAAATGATTATTTCAATATTACCCTTCGTCATTTAGGCTCAGAGCAGATTAATAAAATCCTTAAGGATCTGGGAGTGAAAAACAGTATCGTATACAGCGAAATAATGCCTGCCCAAGGCACCTCTGTCAAAAACAACATCAAGAGATACGGGATTTCCAAGTCTCCCAGAACGACTCCAAAGGATCTGGGGCATGTGCTTGACCTGCTGTACCATGGCAGAACCTTCGGAGCGGACAATGACAAGCTGTTCCTGGAAGCTCTTCTGAACAATATATATTCAAACAGGCTGCCTGCAGGAATAGGCTACAAATCTCCCGTCGCTCACAAGACAGGCACCAGCTCAGGCGAGGGGGTCTATAACGACGCAGGCATAGTATTCCTCAAGGATAATCCTTATATAATGATAGTAATGAGCAAGGACAGCGGCTCAAGCGTACAATCCCTATTCAGAACCATAGCCGGAGAGATATATGAATTCATG
>JAKJBT010000110.1 GCA_022706865.1 Bacillota bacterium | reverse complement strand
GGTGCTACATATTCACCTCGTAAGCCGGGAGAGGAGAGTAAGTGAGAAGGAGCAAGCTTTTAATTTTTTTTCTGGTCATAACTTTATCCTTAACATCGGTAACCTTTGCAGATACGTTGAAGTATGGGAGCAGAGGGGCCGAGGTGACCAAACTTCAGGAACAGCTGAAAAAAATGGGTTATTTTAGCGGCAAAGCAACGGGCTATTTTGGAAGTATGACGAAAGCAGCGGTCAGAAAGTTTCAGGCAAGTAAAGGTATCGCAGTTGACGGCATTGTAGGAAAACAAACATCCAAATTTTTGTTTGAATCTGGGACAAGCAGTAGGAGTGCAGCTTCAAGGACGGCAGCCGCATCAAGCAAAGAAGCAAAGATAGAAATGTTGGATTGGTGGAAGGAAGCCAATAAGGTTTTTAGCATCGGAACTACTGCAAAGGTTACGGACGTAGAGACAGGAAAGAGCTTTATGATTGTGAGGACCTACGGAGGCAACCATGCCGACTGCGAGGCAGCCACCCTTGAGGATTCAAAAATTATAAAAAGCATTTGGGGTGGCAGCTGGAGCTGGAGCAGAAGACCTATAATTATTGAAACAGACGGAAGAAGGCTGGCTGCTTCCATGGCAGCAATGCCCCATGCGGGAGTTGACAGTCAGCCGGCAAACAAGATTCTAGACAAGAGAAGTCAGGGATACGGGCGCGGATACAATCTTGACAAGGTTAAAAACAACGGTATGGACGGTGTATTTGATGTACATTTTCTAAACAGCAGGACCCATGGTACCAACAGGGTTGATGCAAATCATCAGAAGGCTGTTAAGAAAGCAGCTGCATCAGGAAAATAATTGGACGGGCACATATGAATATTGCAGTACGGTAAAGGGATGCCGCAAACTTCTGAATGCGTAGTTTGCGGGGTCCCTTTTTCTTAAGATGTCGAATTTGCTGTGAAAATTTATGTCGTATATTGTAGTACGAAGTTGATTGAAATAAGTTATATACTATGGAATAATAGTAGTATTGAAATGGTACAAATAAATGACAAAAATTGGCATTTTATATATAATATTTCTATTCTTCTTATCCGGGGGGTTAGAGTTGGAAAACAGATGGATTCCTTTTGCGGCAGCGGCGGTTTTAATAATTATTGCATTTCATTTATTATTAATGTACGGGATCGAACTGCAGCAGATACAAAAAAGCATGCTTTGGGTGACTGCAATTTCATTTGCACTATTATTGCTGTTTACGGCCACAGTAATTATTTCAATCAATATGGACAGAAGAAGGGATGCGGAATCATCCCTGGCGGATAACCTTAAAATACTGGATGCTACCGTTAATGCAACGGGGGACGGCATACTGGTGGTTGACGTCAACCGAAAGATTTTGAAAGTAAATGACCTGTTTTTCAAAATATGGAATATTCCTCCCGACATGCGCAGCTTGAGTGATGCCAGAGAATTCTTAAGCTTTACCAAGAAGCAGCTTAGGGATTTTGATGTTTATGAAGCCTGGACAAATTCTTTATTTGAAACCTGTGCAATAGAACACTATATTGCTTCCCTGCATGACGGAAGAATAATTGATGTGTTTTCAAATCCGCTGATGGATAAGGGAAGTCTGGTTGGAAGGGTATGGAGCTTCAGGGATATTACAATACAGGTCAACGTTGAGCATGAGCTGAAGAAGAGCTATGAAGAGGTGAAGCTCATCACAGAAGCCCTGGAATACGACAAAGTCAAAACCGAGTTCTTTGCCAACATATCCCATGAAGTCAAAACACCTCTTAATATTATCATCGGGACTCTGCAGCTTATTGAGTTTGGCTTGAACAATGACAACATTACCGCAGGCAGCGATAAGATGGCAAAATATACTGCAATTATGAGGCAGAACTGCTACAGGCTGCTGAGAACGCTTAACAATTTGATATATATAACGGAAATCGATTCGGGCTATACTGAGGTGCATCTTCATAACAACGATCTTGCAGCAATTGTAAGGAGTATTACAGCCTCCGTAGAAAAGTTCCTGCAAAGTAAAGAGATACAGCTTGATCTGAGCATTGAACCGGATAGCCTGATGATTGCCTGCGATACTGATAAAATCGAGAGAATACTGCTGAACCTTATTTCAAATTCTGTAAAATTCTCGGGAAATGGTGGTAAGATAAGTATATCATTATACGAGAAGGAGAAGTGGGCATATATATCAATAAGAGATACCGGCATCGGCATACCCGAGGAAATGAAGGAGATGATTTTCCAAAGGTTCAGACAGGTAGACAAGTCATTTACCCGTAAGTGCGAGGGGAGCGGAATAGGCCTCTACCTGGTGAAATCTCTTGTGGAAATGCATGAAGGAACAATAGAAGTAAAAAGCGAGTACGGCAAAGGCAGCGAGTTTATAGTAAAGCTGCCCATAAGGTTGGTGGAGGACGATGAAATATCGGCAGCAGCCGAAGAAACAACCGGTGTTTTTGTAGACAGGGTCAACATAGAATTTTCGGATATCTATTAGATTATCAGACAGAACATATTAGGTAAGAGGATGAAGAAAAAGTGAGCAAAACATGGGACGGGAAGAGATACCACACCCTGAACCACTTTCTCAGGGAGAAGTTTGGAGAGAAGGTGTTTAAAATATCATTGGATGCAGGTTTTACATGCCCCAATAGAGACGGGAGAGTTTCTACAGGGGGTTGTATTTTTTGCAGCCCGAGGGGATCCGGAGACTTTGCAGGGACTTCTCAAGATATTGTTGAGCAATTTCATGAAGTAAAAAGTATGATGAACAAGAAGTGGAAATCCGGCAGATACATCGCATATTTTCAGGCGTATACCAATACTTATGCAGAAGCAGATGTATTAAGGGAGAAATATTATTCGGTGCTTAATCTGGAGGATGTGGCAGGCATTGCTATTGCAACCAGGCCGGATTGCCTGCCTGCGGATGTACTGGACTTGCTTTCGGAGATCAACAGCAGAACTTATCTCTGGGTTGAACTGGGGCTGCAGACAATGCATGAGAAGACAGCCCGGCTTATCAACAGGGGCTATGGACTGGACACATATATAGCTTCCGTAAAAGAGCTTAAGAAAAGGAATATAGAGGTGGTGACCCACCAAATAATTGGTTTGCCGGGAGAGAATAAGCGGGATATGATTCAGACTGTTGATTTTATCTCCAATACCGGAACCCAGGGTATAAAGCTTCACCTGCTTCACCTCCTCAAGGATACCAGACTTGCGGAAATGTACAGGCAAGGGGAATTTCAACTGATGTCCATGGAGGATTACATTGAGGTTGTAGTTGACTGCATAGAGAGAATTCCGGAGAATATGGTGATACACAGGATAACCGGTGATGGGCCAAGAGATACGCTTATTGCTCCAAAGTGGAGCCTTAAAAAATTTGAAGTCATAAACGCCATAGAACATTTGATGATGGACAGGGACACCTGGCAGGGCAAGAAATATGCACCAAACAATGATATCAGGAATATCTTTATATAAAGGATGAGCATAATAGCAAGGCTTTGAGGTCATACTATAAGAAAATCTGCTTAGAAGCAATTGCTGAATCCAGCGGCCTGTGCCCAGTCACCGCGCCAAAAAACCTTGACACGGGCATCGAAACATGCTAACATAATTCGTAAATATTGATATATGCAAGGAACGGGAATAGTAGAAGAATGAACAGCTTTAAGAGAGCCGGAGACAGGTGGGAACCGGTGGCTTTAGTTCTTGGAACTCGCCCGGGAGCAGCTTCCTGAATTGGCAGTAAGGCAAGCCGTATTTCCTGCGTTAAAAGGATAGATGGTAATGATGCGCCGTCGAAAAAGTGGATTTATTGGCATGGTATGCCGTAAATCAAGAAGAGTGGTACCGCGAACATACTTCGTCTCTTATTGAGATGAAGTTTTTTTATTGTTAAGGAAGGAGTGTTATTAATGCCGTATTCAAAGGATATCGACAGGAAGTGGCAGAAAAGATGGGAAGAAACCGGGCTCTACAAGTTTAATCCCAAAAACGTGGATAAGAAGCTTTATTGTTTGGAGATGTTTTCATATCCCTCGGGGGCAAATCTTCATGTAGGGCATTGGTATAATTACGGCCCTACGGATTCCTGGTCGCGCATAAAGAGGATGCAGGGCTATGAGGTGTTTCATCCCATGGGGTTTGATGCTTTCGGGCTTCCTGCAGAGAACTATGCTATAAAGACCGGAATACATCCGAAGGATTCAACAATGAAGAATATTGAGACCATGGAACAGCAGCTTAAGGAAATGGGAGCAACCTTTGACTGGGATTATGAAGTGGTAACCTGTGTACCCGAGTACTACAAATGGAACCAATGGCTGTTCCTGAAGCTGTACGAAAACGGACTTGCATACAGGAAGGAAGCACCGGTGAACTGGTGTCCAAGGTGCAACACTGTCCTCGCCAATGAGCAGGTAGTGGAAGGCCATTGTGAGCGGTGTGAAACTGAGGTAATCAGGAGAAACCTTACTCAGTGGTTCTTTAAAATCACGGCTTATGCCCAGGAGCTTCTGGATAAGCTGGATGTAATCGATTGGCCGGAAAAGACTAAGAAAATCCAGAGGAACTGGATCGGAAGATCGGAAGGTTCGGAGATAGTATTCAAAATATACGGAAAGGATCTTAGCTTCAAGACATTTACCACCAGGATCGATACACTGATGGGAGTCACTTAT
>JAKJBT010000023.1 GCA_022706865.1 Bacillota bacterium | reverse complement strand
GAAATATTCACATGGGTGAATTTGGTCACATTGTATATCAATACAGGGATATCCGAATTATCTGCTACTTCGGTAAAATAGCTTATCAGAGCTTCATCATTCATTTTGCCGCCGTAATAAAAAGGAGTCAAAACCAATGCACCGTGTGCTCCAAGCCTTGCAGCCTTATTAGTCAGCTTTATTGTTTCCCTGGTTGATTCCATACCGGTTCCCGCAAGTATAAGCCTGTCTTTCCTGGCTGCTTCAACGGTAATCCTTATCATCTCAAGTTTTTCTTCCTCATTCAGGTACACGGCCTCGCTGTTGGATCCCAGGACCAGGTAGCCTGCCAGGTTATCATTGTTCCATTTTTCCATATTACCGGCATGCATCCGGTAATCCACATCCCCGTTTTCTTTGAAGGGTGTGATCATCGGAGGTATAACACCTTTGATTTTATTAATTCTCATGCTGTTTATACTCCTTCCGTTGTATTCCGGGCAAATATTATGAACCCAGCAGATTTACAAAGTTTTTGATAATCCTTGCAGTCAGTCCCCATATTATCTTATTTTCATAGGTATAGAAATATACGGGGTATTTCCCTTTACCCCAGGGGTAATCCCTTCCATCCTGTACCATATGATATGGAAAACCTTCCGCAGGTTTCATACTTATATTAATATCATGACGCAGCGGGGCATTTTCCAGGAAGAAGGAAAGGGGAACAATGAAGGTTTCCTTTACTTCCCCAGGATTAAAGGTTCCGTTGTATTCATGAAGTTTTCCGGCAAAGGGGTACAGGATTCTGTTGAATGGTGTGACAATAGTGTCCAGTTCGGCAATGACATCAATATCCGCTTCAGGAATCAGAAGCTCCTCTGTGGTTTCCCTCAAGGCAGCCTGCCGTGCATTTTCAAAGCTTTCTATCTTCCCTCCGGGGAAGCATATTTCGTTAGGCTGCTTGGCAAGCTTCTCCGATCTGACTTCGAAAAGAAGTGAAAACTCACTGCCGGTTTTTATTATCGGAACCAGGACGGAGAATTCCAGATATACTTCTTTATCACTTATGGCTGTTTTCCTGTTGACCAGTTTTGTAAAATCCACTTCCATATGACACCTCTTTGTAATGATATGGTAAAGGGATATTCTCATATATCGATTATAACAAATGCCGGTAAATATTTGAATACTTCAAATAAGTCATCTGTACTCGGATTGCGGACATCGGGCAAAAAATGTATTTAAAAAAATATAAATATATTGAGGCCGATTCCTGCAAATGATATTATTATCTTGTGTTACAACTTTGAGAAAAGATTTAAGGGAGGAACGAAAATGCACAAAAAATTATTTATCCCTGGGCCTATTGATGTTCGTGAGGATGTGCTTCAAAAAATGGCTACGCCTCAGATAGGGCATCGGTCAAAGGATGCCTCGGCATTACAGCGAAGTATTTCTGAAAAGCTTATGAAAGTATTCCAGACCAAGAACCAGATAATACTCTCCACATCCTCCGGAAGCGGCCTGATGGAGGGTGCCATCCGTTCCTGCACAAAAAAAAGGGCAGCGGTTTTTTCGGTAGGTGCCTTTGGAGACAGATGGTTCAAGATGGCCAAAACCAACGGAGTACCGGCAGATAAGATCTCATCGGTATCGGGACAGCCTACTACTCCTGAAATGGTGGATGAGGCACTTGCCACCGGCAAATACGATGTGATCACTGTAACGCAGAATGAAACCTCATCAGGCATCATGAATCCCTGCGGAGAAATCGGAGCTCTTCTTAAGAAGAAGTATCCGGATGTGCTTTACCTTATTGATACCGTAAGCTCCATGGGCGGAACAGACATCAAGGTTGACGAGTGGGGAGTGGATGTCTGCATTACATCAACACAGAAATGCCTTGGCTTGCCGGCAGGCATGGCTGTATGCTCAGTATCCGAAAGGGCTATTGAAGCAGCCAGACAGGTAGAGAACAGAGGACTCTACTTTGACCTGGTGGAGCTTTATGACTTTATAAATAAAAAGAATTATCAGTATCCGTCAACCCCATCCCTTTCCCATATGTTTGCAATGGACTATCAGCTGGATAAGATTCTTGCCGAAGGCCTTGAGAAGAGATTTGCCAGGCATATCGAAATGGCTGAGTATGTACGTGCATGGGCAAGAAAGAATTTTGCACTGTTTGTGGAAAATGAGAAATATCTTTCAAATACCCTTACAACTGTCACGAATACAAGAGGAATTGATGTCGATGACCTGAACAAAAAGCTGGGTGAGAGAGGTTTTGTGATTTCAAACGGTTATGGAGATCTTAAGGACAAAACCTTCAGAATATCCCATATGGGCGATTACACTCTTGATGAAGTGAAGGAGCTTATTAAGAATATTGATGAGATATTGGGGCTGTAAGAGGGATTTTTTAAAATAAATAAAGTGTGGGGGTTGTAAGCGGATGAAAAGGATACTTGTAACTGACGGTATGGAAAAGTCTGCTGTTGAAAAGCTTAAAAACAGCGGTTATGAAGTGGTTGAACGATTTTATGAGCCGGAAGAGTTGAAGGAACAAATAAAAAACTATGATGCAGTTGTTGTGCGTTCAGCAACAAAAGTAAGACAGCCGATAATTGATGCAGCTCTGGAAACAGGGAGGCTTAAGCTCATAATCCGCGGAGGTGTCGGAGTCGACAACATAGATGTGGATTACGCGAAGCTTAACGGTATAGCAGTTGCCAATACGCCCAATGCAAGCAGCGCATCGGTGGCGGAGCTGGCTATAGGCCATATGTTCTGCCTGGCCAGGCATATACATATCGCCAATCACACCATGAGACAAGGCAAATGGAACAAGAAGCAGTACGAGGGGATTGAACTTTCCGGCAAAACCTTGGGCCTGGTAGGCTTTGGAAGGATTGCAAGGGAGGTTGCAAAAAGGGCATATGCTCTGGGAATGAAGGTCGTTTATACCAATACCAGCGGCGCCAAGGAAGGCTTCAGTGATTACAAATATATGAAACTGGATGAGCTCCTGCCTGTCTCTGATTTTATATCGATTCATATACCTTGCACACAGGACCAGCAGCCTGTAATAGGTGAAGCGCAGTTCGCAAAAATGAAAAACGGTGTGTATCTGGTCAATACGGCAAGAGGCGGTGTGGTAAGCGAGGAAGCGCTCTTGAAGGCTCTTGATTCCGGAAAGGTTGCTGCCGCCGCACTTGATGTATTTGAAGAGGAACCTACCAAGAATGAAAGAATATATACCCATGAAAGAATATCATTGACACCTCATATTGGAGCTTCAACCAATGAAGCCCAGGAAAGAATAGGCGGTGAAATATTACAGATTATTCAAAATTTCTTTGAATAGGAGAGAAAACTATGGCAACAGTAAAAGCATTCAGGGCAATAAGGCCGGCACCGGAGCTGGCGCACAAGGTGGCAGCCCTTCCTTATGATGTAATGGACAGCAATGAAGCAAGAGAGATGGTAAAAGGCAATCCCTATTCATTCCTGCATGTTGATAAGGCAGAAGTGGACCTTGACCCTTCCATTGACATATATGACAAAAGGGTATATGAAAAAGCCAGGGACAATCTGAGAGAAATGATTAAGGACGGGGTTTTTCAGCAGGATGAAAAGAACTGCCTGTACATATACAAGCAGGTTATGAAGGGCCGTGTACAGACAGGGCTTGTGGGCTGCACCTCAATAGATGATTATGTCAATAACATTATTAAGAAGCATGAGTATACGAGAGCGGATAAGGAGCAGGACAGGATAAACCACGTTGATTACTGCAATGCCAATACCGGGCCGATTTTCCTTACATACAGGGCTTCAAAGGGAATAAATGAAATAGTGGACAGCTGGATGGCAGACCACAAGCCGGTATATGACTTTGTATCCGATGACGGTATAGGCCATACGGTATGGATAATTGACGAGGCTGCCGTAATTCAGAGGCTGGAAGAAAAGTTCAGCGCTGTTGACTATTTATATATAGCCGACGGTCACCATCGTTCCGCATCTGCGGTAAAGGTAGGCCTCAAGAGGAGGGAGAGCTTTCCGGGCTACAAGGGGGACGAGGAATTCAACTTCTTCCTCTCAGTTCTTTTCCCCGATGAGCAGCTTTATATAATGGATTACAATAGGGTGGTAAAGGACTTGAACGGCAATTCCGCTGAAGAGTTCCTGGAAAAAGTCGGAGAGAAATTCGTTATTGAAGAATACATTGGGGAAGGACAATTCAAACCCACTATAAAGCATACCTTCGGGATGTACATGGATGGAAAGTGGTATAAGCTTACGGCCAAGGCAGGCACATACAATGAGAAGGACCCGGTTGACAGGCTGGATGTGTCCATAATGCAGAATAATCTGCTTGACCCTGTATTGGGAATAAAGGATCCCAGAACTGACAAGAGAATAGACTTTGTAGGAGGTATCAGAGGCCTCGGGGAATTGGAGAAGCGGGTAAATGCAGGTATGAAGGTTGCTTTTTCAATGTGCCCTACCACTATTGAGGATCTGATGTCCATTGCCGATGCAGGAAAGGTCATGCCGCCCAAATCAACCTGGTTTGAACCAAAGCTAAGAAGCGGATTATTCATACACGAACTGTAGATAAAAATACTTGATTCATTGCTCTGCAGCAAACAGGCTTTGGAGCAGCGGCAAGCAGTATTCCTTTGTTTATATGCGTTTAGGCCGTAAAAGTCCACAGCAAGGAGGTCATCGACATGGCACAGCAAAATGGGAAAAACACCGGGACAAGCACTTTACTTCGCAGGCTTTTCAAAGCCCCGGATCTGGAAAGGTTCCTGGAAGGTAACTCAACGGAAATGGAAATACCCTTATTCCATAATTATATCACTGAACTTTGCCGTACTATGGGGCAAGTGCCGGAGAGGGTTATAAAGATGGCTTCCATTGAGCGCACTTATGGACATCAGCTCTTTAATGGAACACGTAAGCCGTCCAGGGACAAGGTTATACAGCTGGCATTCGGGTTTGGGCTAAGTGTGGATGAGGCACAAAAACTGTTAAAGGTAGCACAAAAGAGCTTATTGTATCCCAAAATCAAGAGAGATGCGGTAATCCTTTATTGCCTCAACAATCAGAAAAGTATAATAGAAACCCAAAGCGTTCTTGAAACGCTGGGATTAACTCTTATAGGCGGTGAAGAAAAAAATGGATAATGCTTTCATTGAGAGTTTTTTAAGCAGCTTTGATGACAGCTGTTTTCCGGAGGACTTCCTGAAAGCCTACGAGCCTATGGAATGTTTGTCCTATAATCAGATGGGAGAGACGCTGTTGGTCAGAGACCGGAAAACAGGTCAATACTTTGCGGCAAAATGTTATACCGATCAATCGCTTGTTTCCAGGACGACCGAAAGCGAATTGCTTAAAGACCTGCATCACGATGGTTTACCTGCTTTTATTGGAGAATATCAGAAGGGCGGCTCCCTGTACGTTGTAAGGGAGTATGCCGAGGGACTGCCCCTGGATCAGTTTGCCAGAGAGAATCCTCTTTCGGTATCACAGGTTATATCCATTATTGTGCAGCTTTGCGATATTCTCTCTTATCTGCATGGGCATACCCCGCCCATCATCCATAGGGACATAAAGCCGCAAAACATAATTATTGACAATAACGGCAAGATAAAGCTTATCGACTTTGGAATTTCCCGGGTTTTTGACAAGGAGGCAAAAGCAGATACGGTTTTCTTCGGAACCCAGGAGTTTTCACCGCCGGAGCAATACGGTTTTTCCCAGACCGATTGCCGCTCGGATATTTTCTCCTTGGGTGTGGTGCTTTGCTGGCTGCTTACGGGGGAAACTAATAAAGATATTGCTGCGGGAAGGATTCAAAACAGACAGCTTGCCCGCATTGTACGCAGATGTACCGCTTTTGCGCCAAAGGACCGCTATGCCGACGCCGGGACAGTAAAGAAAGTGCTTATGAGGGCTCACCCCCAAGTACAAAAGAGGAATTGCATAATATCGGCTGCTACAGGAGCGGCTGTTCTTGCATTTTGCATCGCGGGAGGCATTTGGCTGCACAATTACAATTCCCGTGAAATTTTTACGGAGGACCACATTCCCGCCTTTATTACATCGGAGGATTTGATTTTAGAATCTGTGCTATATTTGAATGAAAAGTATGATACGGATTTGTTCAGTGACGGCAGAGATGCTGCAAATATGGGCTATGTCCGTCAGCTGTTGTTCAAGGTATTCGGATATAGTGAAGAATATGCCTATGCAATGCCGCCGGATGATCCTCCTTATCCTCACGAAAATGAAAACAATTTCTTTCCTTGGGGGCTTCCTGAAGATGAGTCCGTAGTAAAAGAAATAATGGCTTACACCGCTGTCAAGATTTTTTGGCCGGAGGTGGTTGCCGATTGGTCAAGCCTCAAGGATGATAACGGCTATTATCCCGGCGTGCGTGTTGCTATGGATTTTTGCAGGAAACATAATATTCTGAAAGGCATTAACCGCCCTGATCATCTTACCTTTGGGGATGTTGCGGTTATTCTTGCAAACGCGGATAAAGAAAAAGAAGCTATGAAATAGAACGAAAAATGTCAAAAGGTGTGCAGTCCGCACACCTTTTGACATTTTATATTTGCTATGCTTTATTTGTCAATGACAAAGTGACAAATAAAAGTGAGAGGAATGATACCTATGAAAAAAACAATGGCAATCCTTTTAATTACGGCATTATTGCTTACGATGACAATGCCGGCATACGCAGCAAATGCCACAGAGGCAGAGATACAAGCATCCGCGCTGAAGAAGCTGGGGCTGTTCAAGGGCGTATCCGATACCGATTTTGATCTGGACAGGGCCCCCAGCAGGGTTGAGGCAATTATTATGCTTATCCGGGTGCTGGGCAAAGAATCGGAAGTATTAAGCGGCAATTGGACACATCCCTTTACCGATGTAGCATCATGGGCTGACAAATATGTGGGCTATGCCTATGAAAAGGGCCTCAGCGGCGGTATATCTGTGTCGGAATTCGGCACGGGAAATGCCAATTCGGATATGTACCTGACCTTTGTGCTTCGTGCCCTGGGTTATAATGACAAGACCGGGGATTTTGCCTGGAACGAGCCGGACACTCTTGCAAAATCCGTCGGCATCCTTCCGGAGAGCGTAGATACGGTGAATTTCCTACGTGCCGATGTTGTACATATATCATGGGCAGCCCTTGAAGCCGGGCTTAAAGAAGAAAGCGAGACGGGAGCCGGTAAACTGGCTGAAAGCCTAATGGCTTCAGGCATCTTCACACCGGAGGATTACCGCGCAGCAAAGCAAATAGCTGGAAAGGATGAAAGCCAATCCCCCGAGGACGGTAAGGCCGTTGTATCCACCTTTGATGCATTTAAGGCAGCAATGGAAAACAAGGCGGTTACCGTGATAAATGTCGAATCTGATATGGACATTACCGAAAAATACTTTTATGAACGGGATACCGACCTGATGATAAATATTGAAAAGGGGAAGACCATAACCGTCAGCGGGGAATTCATTCCGGTGGGCTGCACCATTACAAATGACGGTGTAATAATCGTGAGGGGCATGTTTGACCGCGGCCTCTGTACCCTGATAAATAATGGTACAGTAACGGTTAAGGACGGCGGAACTGCAGCCTCCGGTGTGAGCAGCACCGACAACAAGGGTTCTTTTACCGTGGATGCCGGCGGCAGTCTGCTTATTGAGCGAGGCACGGAATTTAATAATCTTGGTACTTTGACAAATAACGGCTATATCTCAATCAAGGACGGAGGAAGCCTGGACAATGAGAAGGGTTCCTTGATAAATAACGGCACTATCGATTTGTATACATATTTTAACGGTGAGATTGAGAAGATTACCGGATCGGGAATAATAAACGACAACAGAAATTAAGAAGGAGCACTGCCCATGACAAACCCTGTAAAAAGTTTAAAAGCAGTAATGGACTACTTTGGGATCACAAACAGTGAGCTGTCTAAGGCAATTGCGGTTGATCCTTCCCTTGTCAGCAGATGGCTGAACGGGCAGCGTAAGCTGAAAGCTTCAAGTACTGCAATGGATGCCCTTGCCGAATATATTTTGGCCCGGAGCAAGCGGGTGCAAGACATCGAATGGCTGAAGAAGCAATTTGAAGAAGGTGGGCTTCCTTGCGATATTTCAACCGTATACAGTATCAAGCAAAACCTGATAATGTGGCTGTCCTCTGATGGAGCTGCCCTCCGGAGGAATCTTGGAAGTTCTTCCGTTAAAGCTTCCGAAGGCCCGGTTAAAACAGGGTATTTGGATATTGCCCTGGGATTGGAGCCGCTGTTGTCGGAACTTCCTGCGGATAGCAGCCTGGACATTTTCCTGTCAAATGATGAAATAGCTGCTGCAGTCAGCGAGGATATATCCCGTCTGCTGCTGAAAATAATTGAGGTGAGCAAGCTGCGTATCCGGTTGCTGGTATGTGTTTCAGGAAACGCAAAAGCAATGTCCCGCATGATTGACACATATATGCAGCCGATTGTTTCGGGAAATATACGGTTATCGGTGGTGCATGGGATGACACAGAACGTTGCCAATCAAATGTATATAATAATTCCTGAAAAATGTGCTGTACTTATTATTGAGACGCCAAAAACCTCCGCGCCCCCTGTGGCTGCCATCGCCTATGACAAGGGATTTGTCAAGGAAATGCAAAAGAGCTTTGAGGATGCTATCCGATACTCACAGCCGGTGCTGAATATCTACAGTGATGATTTTTCGAGGAACATCCTTGAAATAATTTATACGGAGTTTGCAACTCCCGGGGATCTCGATGTGGTCAAGGACAGCATCAACCCCATGTATATGACTTCAGAGGCCTACGACAGCTTCTTGCGGGCGCAGGGGCACAAGAACGGGGAATTTGAATGGCGGAGCGCGGAGTTCATACGATTCAAGTCCGGTATGGATAAAACCCTGAAAGACGGTTCGGTTTTTCGGGAGATACTCTCCCTTGAAAGATTGAACAGGATTGTGCAGGATGGTTTCTGCCGCATGCCGGGGCTGTATTTTATGAATAAGGGATTTGTGGATCTGGATGTCGAAGGATGTATTGCCGTTTTGAAGGGCTATATCCACTATCTCAATAATGTGCCTAATTTCCACCTGCTGATTCTCGACGACATATCAGCGCTGCATATTGACAACTGCTGGCAGCTTAAGCGGAATCAGCATGTAGCGATAAATCACTGGCGAGGCGGGGAGCCGGTTATGATACACTCTGATCAGCTTTTGCTTATCCGTGAATTTCAGGCGCACTTTGAGTCCCTTTGGATCCGTGGAAATGGCTGTATAGGCATCCGCAGCAGTGTTATTGCTGTTTTGAGGGATGTAGTCGAGGACCTTGACAGGCTGCACAACAAAAAACGGGCATAATAAAGGAGGCAAAGACATGAAACAGAATAAGAAGGCAATTTCATTCCTACTATTACTTGTATTTGTTTTTTCACTGTGTATCGTACCTGCAAGTGCTGGGTACGAGGTTCAGCACGGAGATGCTGCCGGGGCACTCTGGGAGCTAGGCTTGTTCTTAGGCAGCGCAGGTTCCTTTGATTTGGACAAGCCGCTTACCAGAGTAGCAGGAACTGTTATGATTGTTCGACTGCTGGGTAAGGAAGCCGAAGCCAAGGCAGGGAGTTATACCATTCCTTTTACCGATGTTGCAGACTGGGCAAAACAATATGTGGGCTACTGCTATACAAAGGGGATTGTAAACGGTACAAGCGAAAACACATTCGGGAGCAGCGACAACATGACTGCGGCACAATATTTGACCCTGGTTCTGCGTACTCTTGGATATAACGACAAAGCCGGCGACTTCAGCTGGGATAAAGCTTCAGCCAAAGCACTTGAGATCGGAATGATAGACGAAAAGGCCCATACCAAATACACAACAACCGGACAATTTTTGCGTGACGATGCTGCAGGCATTGCATATGCAGCACTTTCCCAAAAGCTCAAGGGAACAGATAAGCCTTTGATGTCGGTCATTACTTTTCCCGGCGGGCCTGAAGGAGAAATGCCTGTCAGTATGGCAGCGGATACAGATTCAAAGCAGACGGTGCCAAAACCTTCTTCAGATTCAGGGAATTCCGGCATCTGGCTGGATGCAAGCATAAAGTTTAAAGATGAAAGCACTACAACAAGGCCGGACTCCTGGCCAAGGGATGCAAATAACATAAGCCTGTTCATAGGAGACGGCTATGCCTCCACTTTATCCTGGTCAGAGGCGCCGGACGGCAGCACTTTAAGCCCGGAAGCCACGCTCCATGCCGCCTCCGGCACAGCAAAGCTCTATTCCTATTGGGTAGTGTCTGAGCCGGCTTCTGTTGAACTTGCGATTATCTGTGACGGAACAAAAGTACATACAATAAAGGATTTCACCGTAAAAGCAGGAGACTACGTGGATATCGAAATTACCGTTGATATGGCTGCACTGAGCGCCAAGTTGGGTGAGGGAGACCATAAAGTGAGTATTGCCTATGTCAAGCCGGTATATGTTGACGGAGAATTACTGTATAATGACGATAGAGTACTGCAAGCCTACAATCTCGTAACCGGTGCAATGGGTGCTGCATTTAAGTTCTCCGAAGGCTTAAGCGGCAGTGCCATTACCAATAATTATCTTTATGCGGGGGGTAAGGCTTATGGGGTCCAGTATTTCTTTACTCTGGAAACCGGCCAGTACGGGGGAGAATACACAATGAGCTTTCCCGCAGAGGACGGCACTGATAATCGGACTTTTACGGCGGAGCCAAATTCAATTTACCATATTACCTATACCTACGGTATTGACTACAGTGATGCATACAGCTACAACTATGAGTTCAGTGTAGGGTTGTCAGGGCCGAAATCAGCCGCATTGTCCTTCAATAGCAGGCATCCCGGCAAAATAAAGATGGGTAACTTTAAGATAGAAAAAAAATAATAAGAAAAATTTCTCCAATTCTGTCCTATGCAAAGGGATATCGCAAAACTGCCTGATTGGCAGCCGGCGATATCCTTTTTATTCTTTTCAGGCTGTATATGCTTCTGCGGCCTCCTTTGCTCCAAAAGATAGAAGATGTAATATTTTTCTGACAAATGCATTAAATACTTCATTTAGTTGCATTTATACTGAGTTTTTAGTATAAATATGCATAGCTTTATGCAGTTTACAGAAATATCACACTAAAACTCATGAGGAAATTCAAGCATTGAGAAAAAACAGATAAAAATAAGCAAATTGTATAAAATAAATATTTATGCAATTTTTAATTGACTTACATGCAATTGTTCATTATAATGATGAAGTAATGATGTTACTTTGTTTTTAGGAGGCTGCTATGGGAAAATCATTGACTTGGAAGATAATCGAGAAAAACATGGTATCAGGCTCAAACGAGCAGGAGGGGGAATTGACTGTAAAAGTCAATCAGACCCTGACTCAGGATTCCACCGGCACAATGGTATACCTGCAATTGGATGCAATGGACATTCAGGATATAAAAACGGACCTTTCCGTAGCCTACATCGACCATAATACGCTTCAGACCGGCTTTGAAAATGCTGATGACCATGCATTTATAAAAAGTGCCGCAGCAAAATACGGTATCATATATTCAAAACCGGGGAACGGTATATGTCACCAGCTGCATTTGGAGCGTTTCGGAAAGCCCGGGGATATACTGCTGGGCTCGGACAGCCACACACCTACGGGGGGCGGCCTCGGTATGCTGGCTATTGGGGCGGGAGGCCTTGATGT
This sequence comes from Bacillota bacterium, assembly GCA_022706865.1. The sequence continues at coordinate 9,137 of JAKJBT010000023.1, read as the reverse complement.
GGCTGCGGCTATGGCACAGGGTACCTATACATTAAAGGTTCCCAAGGTTATGAACATAGAGCTGGCAGGAAAGCTCCGACCCTGGGCCTCGGCAAAGGATGCGGCCTTGTATGTCTTAAGGCTTCTGACGGTCAAAGGAGGGGTCGGTTATATTATTGAGTACTCCGGAGAAGGTATAAGGAATCTTTCTGTAACAGACCGTGCAACAATAACCAATATGGGCGCGGAAGCGGGAGCCACCACTTCGATATTCCCAAGTGATGAGGCTGTCAGGGACTTTCTTGTGCGTCAGGGCAGGGAAGAGGATTATACTCCTTTTGAAGCTGATGCCGATGCGGAATACGATAAGAAACTGATAATAGATCTTGGAAAAATCAGGCCGATGGCTGCGAAACCCCACAGCCCTGATAATGCGGATGAAGTCCGGAACATTAAAGGAATTAAGGTGGATCAGGTTGCAATCGGATCCTGTACTAATTCATCTTACACAGACTTAATGAAAGCAGCAGCTATCCTTAAAGGAAAGCGGATCCATCCCGATGTCAGCCTGGTTATTGCACCGGGTTCCAGCAATATACTTAAAATGATGGCAGACAACGGTGCATTGGGCGACCTTCTGGCTTCGGGTGCAAGAATAATAGAGGCCGCCTGCGGACCCTGCATTGGGATGGGACAAGCACCCGGATCGGGGGGCATTTCCTTAAGGACCTTCAACAGGAATTTCAAGGGACGGTGCGGTACAGACACGGCAGAGGTTTATCTGGTCAGTCCGGAGACAGCGGCATTTTCCGCTTTGACAGGTTATTTGACAAGTCCTGATGAGACAGGTGCTGAAAAGCCGGTGGTTGAGCTTCCTGAAAGATTTGCAGCATATGACGGCTATTTTGTTTTTCCTCCTGAAAATAGGGAGGGTATTGAACTGGTTATGGGGCCGAATATCAAGCCTTTCCCGGTGGGCAGACCCCTTCCGCAGAAGCTGGAGTGCAAGCTGCTGCTTAAGGTAGGAGACAATATCACAACAGATGACATTATGCCATCCAATGCCAGGCTGCTGCCATACCGCTCCAATATTCCGGAGCTGTCTAAATACTGCTTCGGCACAATTACCAAAGACTTCAGGGACAGGGCGCAGAAAAACGGGGGAGGTTTTATTCTCGGGGGAGAAAACTATGGGCAAGGCTCCAGCCGCGAACATGCGGCACTGGTGCCCTTGTATCTGGGGGTCAAGGCAATTATTGCAAAATCCTTTGCCAGAATCCATAGGGATAACCTGATTAACTCCGGTATACTGCCTCTGGTTCTGACAGATAAAGGCCAATATGAACTTTTTGATGAATATGATGAAATAGAAATTGACAATATTGCAGAAGCCTTAAAAAGCAGAAATACAATTAATGTAATGAACAAAACAAAAGGCCTGGAGGTTCTCTGCAGGTTTGAAGGCTCGGAGACAGACGCAGAAATCCTCAGGGCAGGCGGCTATCTGAACTATATAAAGCGGATGAAAAAGGGGGCGGAGGGCAATGCATAGGGTCACACTGATTCCCGGCGACGGGATAGGACCGGAGATCGCGGCTGCGGCCAGAAGGGTAATTGATTCTGCAGGGGCAGAAATACTCTGGGATATTTTCAATGCCGGCGAAGCCCTGTTGAAAGAAACAGGAAACCCGGTTCCGGATGAAGTCTTCAACAGCCTGGAGCAGAACCGGGTTGCATTGAAGGGCCCCATTACCACTCCCGTAGGAAAAGGCTTCAGAAGCATCAATGTGATGCTTCGCAATAAATACGACTTATATGTAAATCTAAGGCCGATTATATCCATACCCGGCATAAAAATGCCCTTTAACGGAATAGACCTGGTTATATTCAGAGAAAATACGGAGGATATATACTGCGGTATTGAATACATGAAGGAACCGGGAAAGGCGGAAGCTGTAAAAACAATAACGCAATATGCATCGGAGCGCATTGCAATAAGCGCTTTTGAATATGCGGCACATCATAAAAGAAGGAAAGTGACGGCCGTTCATAAAGCTAATATACTGAAAATGACGGACGGGCTTTTCCTGGAAACAGCCAGACGGGTGTCAAAGGCTTATCCGATGATAGAATTTGAGGATATCATAATTGATAACATGTGCATGCAGCTGGTGACAAAACCGGAGCACTATGATGTAATACTGACTATGAATTTATACGGGGATATTTTGTCCGACCTGTGCGCCGGCCTGGTGGGAGGATTGGGTTTTGCACCGGCAGCAAATATTGGCAGGGATATGGCAGTTTTCGAGGCAGTTCACGGAAGTGCGCCGGATATTGCCGGCAAGGGCATTGCTAATCCTACGGCCATTATCCTGTCAGGGGCAATGATGCTGGACTACCTTGGTGAAAAGCAGGGGGCCGAAAGGATAAGGAAAGCCGTGCTGAAGACAATAGAAGGCCAAAGCATATTGACGGCGGACATGGGAGGTATTGCCACAACAGAAGAATTCACAGAAGCAGTCATAAATAATTTATGATGAGCTGAATACTATAAGGAGGCACTAAAGTGAACGAAATATTCAAAAATAATCCGTTAATAAATGAACTGACTGAAAAGGCAGCTTTAAATGATTTTATCAAGCCTGAATATTACGAAAAGTATAAAGTTAAAAGAGGCTTAAGAAACGAGAACGGCACCGGTGTCCTTGTGGGCCTTACTTCTGTCGGTTCAGTTGTAGGCTATCGTATAGAAAACGGCCGGAAGTATCCGGCTGAGGGAGAATTGTTTTATAGGGGTATGAATGTAAAAGCTTTAACCGAGGGCATTAATAAGGAAAAAAGAAGAGGATTTGAGGAAGTCGCATATTTGCTTTTATCCGGGGAGCTTCCCACAGAAAAAGCTTTAAAAGAGTTTAACAGAATATTGGATGAATGCAGGGAATTGCCCAAGGGATTTACTGAAAATATGATATTGAAAGCACCCAGCAGGGATATTATGAACATGCTGCAAAGGAGCATCCTGGTGCTTTATTCCTATGACGACAACCCTGACGATATTTCAATAAGCAACGTGCTCAGGCAGAGTGTAGAGCTGATTGCCAGATTTCCAACCATTATATCCTATGGTTATCAGGCAAAGGTTCATAATTTTGACAGAAAGAGCCTTTATATCCATGCTCCCAAGCCTGGGATCGGTACGGCAGAAAATATTCTTCACATGATACGTCCCGACAATGGTTATACCAGGGTTGAGGCCGAGACTCTGGATCTTTGCATGATCCTGCATGCCGATCATGGTGCCGGCAACAATTCCTCCTTTGCCACTCATGTTGTATCATCAAACGGAACGGATACCTATTCTGCAATAGCAGCTGCAGTAGGCTGCCTGAAAGGGCCGAAGCACGGCGGCGCGAACATTATGGTAAAAAACATGGCAGATAATATACGGGAGAATGTTCCCGACTGGGGCAGCAAAGAAAAGCTGAAGGACTACCTGCTTAAAATAATCAGGAAAGAGGCATTTGACAGAAAAGGCCTGATTTATGGAATGGGACATCCGGTTTATACATTATCGGATCCCAGGGCAGTTATGCTGAAGAAGAAAGCCTATGAGCTGGCAGTGGAAAAAGATGCATTGGAGGAATTTGAGCTATATAAGAATATAGAAGAGCTTACTACTGATATTTTTAAATCATTGAAAGGAAATGATGTGCATATTCCTGCAAATGTGGATCTCTATTCAGGCTTTGTATATGACAAGCTGGGCGTACCCCGTGAATTATTTACTCCCATATTTGCGGCATCCCGTGTTGCCGGATGGTGTGCACACAGGATTGAGACCGTTGCGGGGGATAACAGGATTATCAGGCCTGCTTATGTGGATGTCAGGCCCAAAATGGAGTATATTCCGCTTGCAGAAAGATAATCGCAGCCCGCAATGTTTTGCATAGCTTGTATAACCCTCAGAATTGTTGTAAAATATACTTTGTTGTAATTGTGCTTACACATGAAAATGCAGCCGATTCGAGGATGATACAATGAATGCGGATGTTTTCCTATATTTTATCTTCATAACAGTAAAGCTTCTGTTTTTTAACAGCATAATAGATGGGACAGGCATAGTAAATATTCCATTAATTGCTTCTGTTATCGGAACAGTATTGCTGCTGGTTTTTTGGGCCGGCCTGCTGCCAAGGAAAGCCAGGCTGCTGCTTCTTTTTATACTTGACTGTGCCGTAACATTTATAATAATAGCTGATCTATTGTTTTTCAGGTATTTCAGCGACGTGCTTTCAATGCCCGTATTGGCGCAGGCTTCGGTTGTCACTTCGGTGAAAAGCAGCATTCTGAACCTTTTGCATGCATCCGACCTTATATTTGCCGTCGATCTTCTGCTTTTGCCTTTTGTATCGGTCAAGGCAGGCAGGTTAAATAAAAAACGCAAGGCAGGCTTTGGGAAGAGAATCATCTGTGCCCTGTCGGCTTTTATTATTGGCATCGTGCTATGCAGCTACGGGGTGTCGGAGCTTCTGAAGACACAGCCCGAAATATTCAAGTCATTTTATGACAGAGTGTATATTGTTCAGAATATAGGGCTCCTGGGCTTTCACGGCATAGATGCCTTCCAGTATGTAAAATCAATGGATAAATCCGAACTATCCGTATCGGAGGATATAAAGAAGGAAATAGCTGAATTCATTAAGGAAAAGAAGTCTGAACAACAATCATCACCCAAGCTTTTCGGAATCGGAAAAGGCAAAAATCTTATAGTGGTTCAGGTGGAAGCACTGCAGGAGTTTGTCATAGGAAAAAGCATAGAGGGTCAGGAGATTACGCCCAATCTGAACAAATTGATAAAAAGCAGCCTATATTTTGATAACTATTATACCCAGACGGCAGGAGGGGGAACATCTGATGCGGAGCTCCTGTCCAACGTATCGATGCATCCTGCTAGAGACGGAGCTACATACATCAGGTTCCCGCTTAACGATTATTACTCTCTTGCCAAAAGGCTTTCGGAAGAGGGCTATTTGACATCTGCAATGCACGCTTACAGACCCGGCTTCTGGAACAGGAGCGTGATGTACAGGACACTTGGTTTTGATGAGTTTATTGACAAGGAGGATTATATTCCCGAAGAGATAAGCGGAATGGGGCTTACTGACAAATCCTTCTTCAGACAATCCCTTGAATATATGGAGAAATATAAGGAGCCCTACTATGCCTTTTTGATAACCCTGACCAGTCATTTTCCCTACGACAATGACAAGAAACACTTGGGCAGCTTTAATGTCGGCAAGTACAAGGATACTTTCTTCGGCAACTATCTTGAGCTCATTCATTATGCTGACGAAGCCCTTGGAAGCTTCATAGACGAGCTGGAGGCAAGAGGGATATTGGACCGTTCGGTATTGGCCGTATATGGTGACCATTTCGGAATACCCAGGGACAAAAAGGAATACCTGGCTGATTTTCTCGGATTGAAGGAGATGGATGATTACAATTGGGTGAAGCAGCAGAGGGTCCCCCTGATTATCCGTATCCCGGAGGGGAAATATAAAGGGACAAAGCATATAGCCGGCGGAGGACTTGATTTTATGCCGACAATACTGAACATCATGGGGGTTGACAGCAGCAATATGCCGATGCTGGGAAGGGATCTGCTGAATTCTGCAGAAGGAATGGCAGTGCTGCGTCATGGGTATTTCATTACCGACAAGTACATTTGCCTGACTTCCAAGGGTGTTGCTTATGATGCGGAATCCGGCAGCATATACCCTGCGGAAAAGCTTGCAAAGGAGAAAGAGCTTGCAGCCAGGCAGCTTCGGTATTCGGATATGATTACTGAGCACAATCTGGTGAAGGAACTGATAGAGTATCTGAAGAATGAGACATAACAATAAGTTTGCAGTCATATTCCCAGAGCAATAACCTTGTATATCAGCGAGCACTTATTGGCTTTGGGCAACAGAATCGAGAGAAGATACGCAGTAAAATCCGTGGGATTTACGTGAGGTAAATCCAGCACATATCAACAGGAGGTTGGGTTTATGTGCGTCAGGATTTTACAAGTATCAAGCTCTGATTCTGTCCAAAGCTAATGTCGTGCGAGTCGAGATATAAGGCTAGTGCTCTGCAGGATGACTGCAAACTTCATATATGTCGCATTCTTCTTCTATTGGGCAGTACTTCTGATTTTGCTGTTCAGCTCCTTCAGTACCGATTTGTGCCCGCTGCTTCCGAATATTTCCCCGGCTTCATCGATTTCATATTCCATGGTATCCGTAAGCCCGTTCTTAAGTTTGACCTTTATTATCCGGAGTACCGACTCATTGAGCCTCTCCTCTGATATTCTCCCGTCCCCGCATGCATCGCGTAAAGCTGTAAACACCTGATCCTGAATGGCCTTTGTATGCCCTATCAAAAAAATATCAAGGCCTGCACTAAAGGAAGAGGTTACACATTCCTCAATAGTATCTTTACTGCTTATATATCCTTGCATCTCAATATCATCCGATATGGAAATTCCCTCAAAGCCCAAATCTTTTCTCAGAACATCGGTAAGAAAATAATTTGACATGGTAGCCGGAAGACCGGTAGGGTCAAGCCTGGGAAAGGCAATATGTCCAACCATTACGGCATCCAGTCCTGCGTCAATGGCAGCCTTGAAAGGGACCAGCTCTCTGCTTTGCATTGCAGCTTTATCCGTATCAATAACCGGAAGCATGCTATGGGAATCCTTATCAGTGTTTCCATGTCCCGGGAAATGCTTCGGCACTGCTATTACGCCTTTGGATTGCAGTCCGTTGATAAATGACGTTCCATGAAGGGATACCACTTCCGGAGTGCTTCCGTAAGATCTCCTAATAAGCAGCTTGTTCTCACTGCTTTCGACAATATCAAGAACCGGAGCAAAATTAAGATTTATTCCTGCAGCTTTAAGCTCTTGTGCTATAGTCTGCCCTGCCTTATATGTGAGCCCGGGCTCCCCTGCTTTTCCAACCTGCCGGGCATCGGGGAAATGTGTACCGCCCTTTGGGAGCCGTGATACGGTGCCTCCCTCTTCATCAATCGAAATAAACAGCGGAAGAGGATTCTTAGGGGAATTCATTTCCTTCAGGCTCCTGACCAGTGCATACAGGGAATCAAAATCCGTATAATTCCTGCTAAAAAGAATAAAGCCGGATACCTTTAACCTGTCTATATAATCCTGCAGCGCTTCTTTTTTCGTATCCTCAGGGAACCCTACGATCAGCAGCTGACCTACTTTTTCATTAAGAGTCATTTTGCCAAGCAAAGCCTCTGCTTTTTCCTCAAGTGGATCCTTTGCATCCTCTAAGTCATGGCCTTCCTGAGCAGGCGGAACGGGAGGGGTGTTCCCTTCAGAAACATCAGGAGCGGTGCAGCCTGCTGCTATTGACAGAATAATTACGACAATCACAATACAGAATAATTTTTTCAACGGTATATACTCCTTTGCCGGTAAGCTTGTATACTCCAATTATCATCGGCAGGACAGCATATGTCAATATAAGATAAAAACAGTACATCTCTCGATGTACTATTTTTTATACTCTTTTATGTAGTTTTTTATCAGTGAGGTATCGTAGATATTTCTTATGTATTCCATCATATATTTCCTGTCGGAAAGCTTCCGGAGCTTTTCCCTGAGGAACTGGGAGATTTCCATTTCATCATTTTCGGTATAGGGAATGTTATTTATGAATTTATATATATTTTGAATAATATGCCTGTATTTTTTTGAGGTATTTTCTATACTGGTGGTGTTTTTGACAAGATTATTTATTAACGCAGCCATTGTTTTCTGCTCATAGGGTATCTCAAAGGTACTGCAGTTGATGTTCACTGTAGGCAGTATCTTCTTGTTGGGCAGCCTGATGAAAAGCAGCTTTTCCTCGATCCGGCCTATATCTATGGTATCTTTAAGAGTCTTGTTATATATAAGGGATACCGTATTCTGAGTATTGATGCCTGCGGATATCATTTTCAAAAGGAGCTTTTTTGTAGTTCTTATCTTTGTAGGCATGAAGTCATGTACAATAAAAACCTTGCTGGCTGTCTTATATATGTATGGAGTGTTTATTACCGAACTTTCGTCAGCATTGACAATGATGTAATCGTACAAGCCGCTCAGCTTTCTTAGTATTTCGCAGAAATATATTACCTCAGGCCCTTTCTTGTCGTACTCATAGTCATATACATACAGGTCCACAAGTCCGTCGGTATAAATGTTCACAGACCTGTAAAAATCTCTGGATATGGAAAAGTCCTTCAAATTGCTGGTGTTGAGAAAACTATGCTTTGGAAAATAGTTAATAAGCTTATTCTTTCTTGTTATATCTATAAGTGCCAGCTTCTGGCCGTTCTGCCTGAAGCTTTCGCTAAGGGACGCTATAATAGAGGTCTTGCCTGTATTGCCGGGCCCTACGAAATATATTATGTTTTCTTCCTGTTCAATGGGTTCTTCAGGGCTGTCATCAATAAACTCAAGGGTTATGAATTTGTGCTTTTCAAGCTTTTCCAAAAATGCTACATGCTTTGGCATGCTGCTTCCGGACATGCTGTTGTCCAATATATATGCAACCCTGATGGTAACATCCCGGGGAATCAAATAGCTGAACAGGTCATATATAATTTCTTCTATGGTTTCATCGGAATAATTGATGATTATATCATAATGACTGGCCGGGGATATCTTGAGTATGTCTTCCTTATCCGAACAATTGCAGATGGATAAGCTTTCTTCGACATGATCCGAGGCATAACGGGTAAGGTAAGAATTAGAGGATGAACCTGTGGAAATGATGCACCGATGCACCTTTAAGGCATTTTTATTAATTATGGTCTCCACTCTATCCCCCCCCTTTGATAAAGCTGCACACACCTTGAAATTAACACAAAATGGCTATTATTTCAACATAATCAGACAAATTAGGACTAAAGTCCTATATGATGCTGGGAAGATATGGAGTATCGTATATTATAGAGTAGTTGTATACATTTTTAATAATATTGAAGGAGGTCTTTTAATGGAGTCTCGAGTTAAAATTTATGCAGATGGTGGAAATCGATTGACGAAAATTATGGAGGAATCCAGAAAGCCTTTTGATTTTCCAACTATTATATCTGAGCCG
>JAKJBT010000109.1 GCA_022706865.1 Bacillota bacterium | reverse complement strand
TTTGTAGTCAAAGGGTTTTACCTCCGAATAGTACTTTTCATCATAATATCCTTTTATATTTTCTTCATCGGGTATCGGATAAACATGTTTATAGCCGCAGTCAATACACTCTATTACTTTGCATCCGTTATGCTCCCAATACTTATCATATTTATGCTTCATATCCATCCTCCGGATTGCATTTCAATGTATTTGAAATTAACCTTCCAACAGCTCCAGAATGCCAATATCCTTATTAAACAAAAATGCTGCTTTTTTATTTGCAATAGCAACCGCTTCATCAGGCTTTTCAATTAAAACATATCCGCTCTTCAATAAATTTTCTGTTTCTGTATCAATATCATGGACTTCATAACAAATATGATAGGGACTGCTGCCAATTTTCCTTAATATGGTGTTTATATGAGATTTATCGTTCAAAGGCGCTATAAGCTCTATCAGGTATCCGTCCTTTTCCATAAATTGAATGAATACGCTTCTTTCGCTGTCTTCAACAATACCTGAGATATTTTTATATCCAAGCTTTTCAAATTTTTCCGATGAAATGGCAATGTCTTTTACAGCATAACCTATATGATGTATCTTCATATTTCTATCAACTCTCCAAAATTTTTTCTGTTATCTGCAATTTTATCCAGGCTGAGCCTGTATTTTTTATTTCCGCTTCCATCTTGCTCCAGCAAGTCATAGCCGAGCCTTTCAAACAAATTCTCCACAGGTGAATTCTTGTTTGTCTTCAGGTAAGACGCATTAATAACCCTGAAGCCTTCCGCCCTGTATCTGTCTTCAATAAATGTCATGATCCGGTCTTCAATAAATCTGCCCATAATTCTGCAGCTCATCAGAAACGTATCAATCTCTGCCTGCTCCTTATCCTTTTTTACTATCAGAACAACTGTTTTTCCGTTATCTCCGAACCTGTCTTCGACGGATGCGGTATAAACATCGAATTCCTCTGAGTTAATCATTTTATTAATATCTTTATCCGTATACCTTTTGGCTGTCAAATTGAACTGATTCGTCTTTTGCGTAAGCTGTGCAACCCTATCTACATCCGCCTCTCCAGCCCTCCATACCTTTATAAGTGTATTAAGCCCAAGCAAATAATCATCTATTGAATTCGAAGCTTTCAATTCTCTGCCTCTCAAAACATTTTGCACATACATATCGGTCTTTTTCTTATCCTCTTCAGTTATATTGATGCTGAAAAAATACTTATTATATACTTCCACAATAAAATCTTCCAAATCAGCGGTATCCTCCGGAAAATCAGGTACCGCAACCTGAGGCAGCTGATACTTTACCGCTTCCCTTTCCACAGGGTTATCGTCAATATATACTATCGAGTCAAGGCCTATGTTCAGTTCCCCCGCCAGTGCCTCTATATTCCACGCTTTTGATTCCCAGTTTATCCTCATAACTGCGAAGTCTTCTTCCTTTAGATACATGCCTTCATGCCTTCTGAATACTTCCACGGCATCTTCATAATTGTTTTTTGATACTACTGCAAGTATGATCCCCATATCCCTGATATCTTTCAGCCGCTTCTGAAAATCCCTGTACCTGGCACCCTCTTTATGATCGGATATTTCAATCCCCTGCAAGCCATCTTCGCCGACTACGCCTCCCCACAAAGTATTGTCCAGGTCCAGTACTATACACTTTTTCCTGTACCCCTCAATGCCGTTCAAGCATTTGACAATACCCGATTCAATTTCCTTTTGCCCTTTTACGGAGTATTTGATTCCTCCAAGATACCAAAGTTTTTTTGAATAGAACTCTTTCCTGCCTATATTTTCTACCATGCTCTTAATATCGAAAACATATGTATCACTGTTCTCTCTGCATAAGGTACAAAGCTTATCATACCAATAATACTCAGCTTTTTTCTCCTGCCCGGATTCCGCAAGGCTCCGTATCTTCCTGACAGGAATGTCAAGATTACTGATAAAAACGTGCGTCCTTTCGGCTTTATTGCCGATATATTCTTCAATGTACCTGAAATATTGGTCTATTTGCTCTTGCGTATCTCCGAATCCGTTATTCAAGCTTAATAGTTCCGAACCGTCCAATATAATAAATACCGCATCGGAATCAAATTCATTCAACCCTGAATTCCCGTCCAAAATCTCCTGAATCCAGTTGTTATATCCGGCGGCTTTATACAGATCATACATTTTCGAAAGCTTTCTTGCCAATGCATCGATATTGGTATTGGAAAGGAAAGATATTTTCATATTACCACTCCGAATCAGTTATTTTACATATTGTAAAAAGTCCCCAATCTTATTTATCTCATTGGCTTTTTCAAATGGAATTCTTATATTCAGTTCAGACTCCACCATAGACAGGATCATAAGATGAGCCAGAGAATCCCATTCTTCCAATTCGCTTTTCCGGGTATCGAGGCTAAGCCTGCTTTTGTCTATTTCTAAAGCTTCTGCTATCAGATCCATAAGTTTATCTTCCATATATTATCCTCCTAAAGTAATCCTCCGATTTCCTGTAAGGGAAAAATACTGCCAATAATATTCTCTATATGTTTTCTTTTGTCTATCCACTTACTAACGCTGATGCTCTGGAAGCATATTTCGCCATCCTGACTCATTTCATCAAAGCCGAACCTTTTATGCAGAGCAACTACCTTCTTGTTTTTCAATAACGTCCTGCAAAACACAGTCTCAAGCTTTAATTCGAAAAAAGCGTGGTTAAGCAGTACATATTCAAGAACAGCTCCGAATCCACTGTCCACATACTTGATATTTGACAGGTAATACCCGAATTCTGACTTCCTTCCATCAAAATCTATATGCATATTCAATACTCCGATAGGTTCATCATCATAAAAAGCTATGTAATACCTGACAGCATCATCCTTTTGTAATTTGGATAAGAATTTCTCATGCTCACTCTCTGATATAATATGGGAGCTTAACATATTTCGTCTTACAAAATCATTATTTCTCCAGGCTCTAACCTGCCATTTCATTTCTTCATCTGCATCAAGCAGGTTTACAAATCTGATTTTATTGCTCATTACTTGTCCTTTCATAATCATCATCAAATCTTTCAATATCATCTTCTTCTAAATACAGCCCGCTTTGTATTTCTATAATTTCAAGAGGAATAAGCCCCGGATTCTCTAATCTGTGAATAGTGCTTTTGGGTATATAAGTCGATTCATTCTCATGAATTACTATTTCATTTGTGCCGTTGGTTATTTTAGCGGTACCCCTTAACACTATCCAATGTTCGCTTCTGTGATTATGAAGCTGCAAACTCAGCTTCTGCTTAACATTTACAACTATCTTCTTAATTCTGTAACCAGGCCCCTCCTGAAGTACGGTATATTTTCCCCATGGCCTTTCAACGGTCTTATGCTCCAAAAACTCTTTATTATTGTTTTTCTTGAGGTTATCAACAACTTCCTTTATTCTCTGAGTTTGATCCAGAGGGCAAATCATAATTGCATCCTCAGTATCTATTACAGCCATATCCTTTAATCCGACTGCGGCTATTAAACGCTCCTTACTGTATATTAAGCTTCCCGAGGTATCAATGGTCAGGTGGTTTCCTTCAAGGACATTGTTATTGCTATCCTTGGGGTGTATTTCATACAGGCTTTTCCAACTGCCGACATCACTCCAGCCAAAGTCCGAACAAATTACATATGCCTTATCGGTATGTTCCATTAATCCGTAATCTATAGAAATAGAGTCTACCTCCTCATAGGCATTGCTTATTTCGTCCATATTGAAACTGTCCGCATTATCAAACTTTTCTGATACTCCGCCGCAATATTTCTGGAATTCCTCAATTAGAGTTCCGACATTAAATACGAACATACCGCTGTTCCATAGATAATTACCGGAATTTATGTATTCGGCAGCTGTATCATAGTCAGGCTTTTCCTTAAAGCTTAATACTTTATATATTTCACCTTTTACCGCTTTCTTTTCTTCTGTTTGAATATATCCATACGCCGTCTCAATGCTTGATGGAACTATTCCGAAGGTAACCATGGATCCCTCTTTTGCTTTTTCTACAGCTTTTTGCAGGTCCTTAACAAAGCAGCTGCAGTTCATAATTAAATGATCTGACGGAAGGACTATCATAACTGCATCTTTCCCATACTGCTTTTCTATCCTTTTTGCAGCCCAATATATGGCCGGAGCTGTATTTTTACTTTTAGGCTCTTTCAGAATCTCAACATTGTGCTTATCACAGCAAAGCTCTTCAATCTGCTTTTTTATCTGATAATAGTAACTATGATTAGTTACAATACACTGATCCTGATATGGTATAACTTCATGTATCCTCTCACAGGTCTGCTGAAGCAAAGTTTTATTGCCGGTAAGCGCCAACAGCTGCTTTGGCATTGATTGCCTGCTGAGGGGCCACAGTCTTGTCCCGCTTCCTCCCGCAAGTATTACTGCGACAGTTTTCATATGAATTCCTCCATTTTATATGCTCAAGTAATTTGTCAGTGTCTTTCTCAATTCTCTGATTGTAAATTTATAATTTGTCTGTCCGGATTCAATCTGAATCAGGTTGTGTGCAGCATCCATGTAATCGGGCCTCAAGGACAAAGCTTTATTTAAAAGTTCCAGGGCTTTCCCCTTGTCTGAGGCTGCACAGGTGCAGGCCAGATTATTGTATGCTTCCGACAGGCAGCTGTCATGAGAGATCGCCTTCCGGTAATATTCAGCTGCTTTATCCTGTTTCTTAAGAAAATAACTGCAGTTCCCAAGATAAAACCATATAAGCGGAT
>JAKJBT010000108.1 GCA_022706865.1 Bacillota bacterium | reverse complement strand
CTATAACGACGCAGGCATAGTATTCCTCAAGGATAATCCTTATATAATGATAGTAATGAGCAAGGACAGCGGCTCAAGCGTACAATCCCTATTCAGAACCATAGCCGGAGAGATATATGAATTCATGAAAAAGAGGACTGAAACCCAGTCCTCCTCTTAGAACAATACTCTGTTATCTCCAATACGCTTCGTAATCTTATTCTGATCAAAATAATCCAGGAGTGCCATAGCATATTTTCTGCTGGTGCCCAGCAGATCCCTGAACTGGCCAAGCTGTATCGAACCGTTGTCCTTTATGTACTTCCTTAAAAGCTCTGCTGCTTCATTATATGCATCCTTTGAAAAAGCAATATCCTCATCCAGCTTCACAAGCTCGCCCATTTCAATCAGAGCAATGTATACCTCCTGGCATTGGTTTATGTTCAAACGGTTTGCTGCAGCCAGTTCTGAAAGCCTGGGAGGGTTGAACCGGTTCTTTTTATATTCCTGCATGATAGTATCCCTAATATGCTCCTGCTGTTTGTTGAATTGCACCTTAAAACCGCTTAATGCGGCATATTGACTCTCAAGCCTGATAATTCCGCAAGCTTCAAAATATCCGAAAACCATATCAGCCAGTCTTGGCTTCATACCTTCAAAAACCTTGGTCCTAAGCTCTTCCTTTGATATTCCGCTTTTCAGCGGATTTCTCCTGTGATATGACTCCAGCAGCTCTGTAAGTTTGGTCTCCACATCCCTCAGATACTTCACATGAAGTACATAAGTCTCATCTCCAAGCCTGAACTCGGTAATAAGCTTTTTCTCCAGAAGCTCGGCAGCTATCTTGTCATAAAGTTCGGCAGTCATGTTTCCTGCTGCCTTTAATATTGTTTTCTTTTCGGGAAACTTATCGCTGTTCTGTATCAGATACCTCTCAACTACCTCTGTCGGATTGCCCTGCTCTTTAATCTTCAGTTCATCTATTACATCCTCTTTGAAGCGCTTTCTCTTGGGAGGATTGGGTTCCAGCACTGTCCCTCCGCCTATGGTAAGCATCGGAGAATATGTCCTGATAACAAAACGGTCTCCGTTCATGCAGGCAGTCTCCTCCTCCAGTCTGAGCTGCACGAATGCACTCTCCCCCGGCTTCAATTCTTCCCTGTCCAGTAGTACTACTCTGCACATTATCTCAGAGGTTCCGTGATAAAATCTTAACCTGTCCCTATTGTCAATAATTTTATCCGCGTCCTTCAATATTTCCAGCCTTGCATCCAGCATCATTGTAGGTTCCATACACCCGGGCTGTGCTAAAACATCTCCTCTTCGGATTTCATCAAGCTTTATATTTGCGATATTTATAGCCACCCGCTGTCCTGCATATGCAGTCTTTACACTTTTTTCATGTACCTGTATGGAACGTACTCTTGTCTCGGTTTTTCCCGGGTATATCTCAATCC
The DNA here is from genome assembly GCA_022706865.1 of Bacillota bacterium. The sequence goes on along the minus strand of JAKJBT010000108.1, from coordinate 3,503 downwards.
TGTCCCCTTCGTTTATACTGCCCGAAATAAGCGTACCTGTCACTACAGTACCAAAGCCTGTTATGGTAAAGGCCCTGTCTACGGGAAGCCTGAATACCTTATGAGCATCCTTCTCTTCCACAATTTCTGTCACGGAATCTATCTCTGCAATAAGCTCTTTCAGCCCTTCACCGCTGATTGATGATACGGGTATTATATTTGCGTTTTCAAGGAAAGTGCCTGCAGTCTCTTCCCTAACCTGCTCAATTATCATTTCCAGCCATTCCTGGTCTACCATGTCCTTTTTTGTAAGAGCTATGATTCCCTTCTTTACCTGCAGCAGGGAAAGTATGTTGAGATGCTCCCTGGTCTGAGGCATTACACCCTCATCTGCAGCTATCACAAGTATTACTGCATCAATTCCTCCGGCACCTGCAAGCATGTTTTTAATAAACCTCTCATGGCCGGGGACATCAATAATTCCTGCTCTTCTCCCGCTTGGAAGGTCAAAGTATGTAAAGCCCAGCTCAATGGATATTCCTCTCTCCTTTTCCTCTTTCAGCCTGTCAGTATCCCTTCCCGTCAAAGCTCTTATGAGAGTTGTCTTCCCATGGTCTATATGCCCTGCTGTTCCTATTATCACATTCTTCAAGCCTGACCCTCGCCTTCCCTCAATTTGCTTCCTGATAGCTGGGTAAACGCCCATAGCATTGCATCTTCCACAACCTTATATTCATCATCCATTATCGTCCTGATGTCAAGCAGTAGCCTATCCCTGACTATCCTTGCTATCACCGGAGTCTTGTATGCCCTCAGCTTTTCTTCCAGTCCCGTCAGGGATACTGCCTTCGGCTTTATTGCAACAACCTTTGTAGGCATTTTATGCAAAGGCATTGAGCCTCCTCCCACTTCGGAAAACTCATCTTCAATTCCTATTGCCGCCATATCTCCAATGGATTTTTTCAGCCTCACACCAAGGCGCCTGGCTTTTTTGCCCAACTCCTCGCTGTCATAGGTAAGCATTCTGAGCACCGGAATTTCTGCCAAAGCAAGCTCTTTATCCGTATAAAGCTTCAGAGTCCCTTCGAGAGCAGCCAAAGTAAGCTTGTCAATCCTCATTGCTCTTGTAAGAGGATTCTTCTTCATCTTGTCTATATATTCCTTTTTGCCAACAATTATACCGGCTTGAGGTCCCCCAAGCATTTTATCCCCGCTGAAGGTCACCACATCCATGCCTGCTTTGACAGCCTGCTGCACTGTCGGCTCGTAGGGCAGTCCATACTCTGTCAGATCCATAAGAAGCCCGCTTCCCAGGTCTTCTATTACAGGAAGCCCCAGTTTCCTGCCCAAAGCCGTCAATTCCTCCGACTCCACCTGGCTCGTAAAGCCCAGTATCCTGTAATTGCTCGTATGTACCTTCATAAGAACTGCAGTGTTCTCATTAACTGCGCTTTCATAGTCTTCAATATGTGTCTTATTGGTAGTACCTACCTCAACAAGGGCGGCCCCGCTTTGTTTCATTACATCAGGTACCCTGAAAGAGCCTCCTATTTCAACAAGCTGCCCCCTGGACACCACTACCTCCCGGCCTTTGGCCATAGTGCTCAGAACAAGCATTACCGCTGCGGCATTGTTATTTACCACCATTGCTGCCTGCGTTCCTGTCAGCTTGCATATCAGTTCTTCCACATGAGAGTATCTCGAGCCCCTCTCTCCCGCTTCCAGGTCCATCTCAAGGTTGGAATACCTTGAAGCGATACTCCATAGGGTATCCTTCAGCCTGCTGCTGAGGGGTGATCTTCCCAAATTTGTATGAAGCACAACCCCTGTTGCATTGACAACATTGACAAGATTATTCCTCATCATATTATGGATTTTTTCTATTATACCCTTCATAATATCGGAGCCATTTACTAAATCCAATTCTTCGTCTTTTTTTGCAGACATGACATGCTTTCTGTATTCCCCCAAGTATTCCCTTATACCTTCTACCACAGCAGTTCTTGAATACAGTACGGCCAGCCTTTCAAGCTCCTTATCCTTCATTAGTTCGTCAACGGAGGGAATGCTGCTCAATATGCTCTTTTTATCAATCATATTTTTACCTCCATAACCTCATATCTATATTACTTCTATTGAGTATTCACCTTTTGTCCTTACCTTCCCAATTATGTTGAAATCTGTTTTATTGTTTTTTCGAAGTTCCTCCATCAGTTTCTCACTGTTTTCTTCGGGCACTGATATCAAAAGTCCGCCCGAGGTCTGAGGATCGTACATGATATCCCTGATTTCCTGCTTTATGCTTTTATCAAATCGGACATGCTCTCCTATATATCCCTCATTATTGTATGCACCTGCAGGAATTATCCCCATTTTTGCAAGTTCAATGCTTTCCTTAATAATGGGAATATAATCCGGCCATATTTCCAGGGAAACATTGCTTGCTTCAGCCATTTCGTAGCTATGCCCCAAAAGGCCGAAGCCCGTTACATCAGTACAGCCGTTTATGCCAACCTTCATCATTGCTTCACACGCATCCTTATTAAGGTATGACATAACATCCACTGCCTTTTTATATACCTCTTCATCAGCAGCATCTGCTTTTATTGCAGTATTCAATATACCAATGCCCAAGGGCTTTGTAAGTATAAGCATATCCCCGGGCTTTGCCCCGGAATTGGCGGTTACTTTCCCGGGATGTACCATTCCCATAACAGAAAGGCCGAACTTCGGTTCATCATCTTCTACGGAATGCCCTCCGACAACTATTGCACCGGCTTCTTTGACCTTATCCGCTCCACCCTTAAGGATTTCTTTCATAATGTCAATAGGCAGACAAGTGGGAAAGCATAATATATTCATTGCAGTAACAGGCCTTCCGCCCATAGCATATATGTCACTTAAGGAGTTTGCTGCTGCAATCTGTCCAAAGGTATATGGGTCATCTACAATAGGAGTAAAGAAATCCATAGTCAGAATCACTGCTTTATCTTCATCTATCTTATATACGGCAGCATCATCGGAGGTATCGATACCTACTATTAAGTTTTCATCGTAAAACTTTGGCAGCTGGCACAGTACCTGCGCCAGGGTCTCCGGACCTATTTTGGCAGCTCAGCCCGAGCTTTTGGTCATTTGAGTAAGCCTTATTTTATTTTTGCTATCCATAATGCCGCCTCCTTTCAACTTCACAGCTATATTTCATTTTCCACACTATTATATCATATATTCCAATAATTTTTGACTATATGTTTTGTGAGACATGTAGACATGGGGACGTTTCGCGTGTCCCGAAGAAAAATGCGACATAACATAAGTTTGCGGTCATACTCCAAGAGCACTAGCCTTGTATATCAGCGAGCACTTATTGGCTTTGGGCAACAGAATCAAGAGTAGATACGCGGTAAAATCCGTGGGATTTACGTGAGGTAAATCCAGCACATACCAACACGATGTTGGGTTTATGTGCGTCAGGATTTTACAAGTATCAAGCTCTGATTCTGTCCAAAGCTAATATCGTGCGA
>JAKJBT010000107.1 GCA_022706865.1 Bacillota bacterium | reverse complement strand
TTTCTCTTCAATTGTTTGCATTGGGCTTTTGCCGTAGGTGCCATATTCAGCCTGGCGGCAATTACAATTGCCCAAAGCCGTTACAATAATGCCAGGGCTTTTCTTATTTCCAATTTGCTTGGTGCGGGAGCCGCGGCGCTGACATTTTTGCTTATGTACAATTTTGGCGGGACAGATCCGGCAGCGGAAGGATACCGTTATGCCATGGTCTCAGGCCTGGCCGCTGCACGTGCCGGCGCGGCTATTTTAGTCAGCTTTATTGTATTTATAATATTTGCGGGATATCCAAAGGAGCAATCGGATTTTGCCCGTTCATTTTTTATGACTCACAAGGCTTTCTTTATTGCCATGCTTTATGGATTGGTCATAATGGGAGGGGCATCCGGAGTTGCAGGTGCTGTTCAGGCTCTGCTGTACCGCAGTATGAGTGAAAAGGTATACATGTATATCGGAACTTTGTCCGGGTTTTTGGCTTATACGATTTTTGCCGGATATTTTCCTGATTTCCGCAAGGGGCAGATTGATGAAAAGCGTGAGGTTGCACAAAAGCAGCCCCGATTTATAGAGATTCTGTTCGGAAATATTATGGTTCCGATTGTATTGGCTTTGACTGCCGTTCTGCTTATATGGTCGGGAAAGACAATACTGAGCGGGATGAAGGTACCCTTCGTAAGGCTTTCTTCAATTGCAGCCTCCTATGCCGCCGGCGGTATATGGCTCCATATGATGGTCACTCATCATGAGTCCCGGACGGCAAGGCTATACCGACGGGTTTATCCTGTTGCTGCAATGGTAATACTTGCATTTGAAGCATGGGCATTAGTGCTGCAGCTGCAAAAGTACGGAATGAAAATAGCCGAGTATTCCTTTGCACTGATTTGGATCGTCGCAGTTGCGGCAGTTGTACTGTTGTTTCTGAAGAAGTATGAAGCACATAGAATAATTGCATTGGTTATTTGCTTCGCAGCTGTTTTTTCGGTTTTGCCGGTTGTTGGTTATCATGCTCTTCCTGTAGCTTCCCAGATCAGCAGGCTGGAAAAGCTGCTTGTAAGCCAGGGTATGCTTGAAGGGGGAAAACTGGTCCCGTCAAAGGCAGAGCCGGAGCTGTCAGTACGGGAAGCTATAACTGACGCTGTATTATATATCGCTGATTCAAGAGATGCTAAGCTGCCGACCTGGTTTGACAGAGAAATGCGAATGAATGAAACTTTTAAAAAGAGGCTGGGCTTTGAGCATACTTGGCCAAAGCATGAAGACATTGATTGGGAGGGACCCGGAAGATTTATGGCGACTTCCCTTTATCTGAAATCAAGTACTGTTGACATAAGCGGCTATCAATGGGCAGTCAGCCCTCTGGAAAGCTATGCAAAAGAAAATAAAGAGCTTACCGTTGAGGGTGAAAGAGGGGTATATAAGATTTATTGGGATAGGAATTCTCCCACAGGGATACCGTCATTGACTATAATGCTGGATGAACAGGTGATTTTAGAAAAGGATATGAATGAGTATATTGATAAAATAACTTCTAAGTATCCTCCCGGAGGGGAAGGCTCCCATGAAGCGGATATTGAAGACATGAGCCTTGTTCTCGAGGTTCCGGAAGTCACTGTAATGCTTGTTTTTGATAACATTGACATAAATGTTAATCCCAAAGAAGATATTATAAATTACTGGATGAATCTGCGCTCATTATACATGAAAGAGAAACCGCAGCTTTAATAAAGCTGCGATATGCTCAAGGGATCTGCATTCCAACTGTCTATTTCAAATTGCTGCTTATACTGCCTCGAGAGTATAAGCTTGTATTTTGTGGTTTTGTTTCCGTCATTTATCAGTATTTTTACCTTTGCATGGGTGGATCTGTCCGGGCTCTCCGACCTGTGAGGGTCACTCATAGACCAAAGATCGATCTCCCCTACTTCAAAGGTAAGCTCATCAGCTCTGTCTATAAGATCCTCGACAATTTTTCTCTGGGCAGCCAGGTATTCGGTATCCTCTTCGGCTGTCCAATACTTGATTGCTTCTTCAGTGTTTTTGCTCTTAATATTATTAAGATGCTTCTTTACAATTGAGGTTATTGAAGCTACTTCATTGGAAGCAGAATGGGTCGAAAAACCTGTTATATACCAGTTTCCGTCTTTCTTTACCATTTCCACCGAATTGATATAATACAGGCCAAGGTTTATCGATGCTTTGGAATCAGCTATGTTCAGCTGGTCAAAATAAATGGCCGAAGGTATGTGATCCTCACGCTGATGGGTCGGTATGGGCATGTTGTACCTCTTGAAGTCAACAAGTTTGTTTTCAAGCGCTTCCTGAGGAAGAGGATCATAAGTATTAATATATATTTCCTTTGCTATATTCTCATACTTCTCATAGGTTTCGTTGAAATAATAATCCAATTGAAACATTTTCAGCAGGGTGGTCTTGATTCCGTACAAATCCGGATCATCCTTCATGTTTTCATTCCGGTGAACCCTCAGTTCTTTTGCATCAATCTCAATATTGTTTGAGCTGTAGCTGCTTATAACATACAGCTTATCTTCCGCGGGGCTCATGTAGAAGGTGGGGGAATCCAGCTTGACACTGTTTTTTGTCATTGTGTGGGGATTCACCTTTACCAACAGATATCTGTAATTGCTGTCAAGATCATTATTTACAGTGCTGTAAAGGATATCGCCTGTTGATTTCATTATATAAGAGCAGTAAACGGGGCCGCTTTCTATGGATTTGCTCTCCAGGGTCTTCAGGCTTACTATGCTGAGTCCGCTCATATAGTCTTTGGTATACAGCACATTTGAGTTATCCGAATCGGTGTAGATTCCGTTGGCAATGCTTGTGAATTCTTTGGTGTTGAAATCATAGAAAGCAATCATATCATTGTATTCATTGTTTTTCATCTGCACAATGTAATTGCTGTCGATAAACTTACTCCTGATAAACGGGGTATAGCTGTTTACCGCGATCGATATGAATTCTCTTGAAGCAATGTCAAATTCCATACGGGAATTTATCATCAGGCTTTTTGAATCCTTTGACCAGCTTAAGGTGTTATAAGCGTCCCGTTTTTCTGCAGTGACCAGCTTTTGCAGCTGTCCTGTTATACTGCTGTAAATATATATATTGCTGTTTCCGTCAATAAAAGCCAGGGAATTTCCTGTTTCATCAAAATGAAAATCCTTTAAGGAGAGGAATTTTCCGAGGTTTTTGCTCTCTCCGTCCTCGGTAGTGCAAATGTAGAGATTTACTTCCTGCACCATATTCCCTATGACAACCCTGCGGTTTGTGACATCAGGAGCGGGGTTTCCCGTAGGCTGGTACGCAACGACCATACTATAGTCGGGAGAAACTGCAAGGGGGATCATACCTGCATCAATCCTGCTGATTGCTTCTTTGTATTTTTCTATGGGAAATATCCGGGACTCCACATTAAGGTGTTCATAAATGCTTTTATCCTGCCGGATTTCATTAGGGCTCTCATTCTCAATGACAACCAGCTGCCCCTGCTTTACGGTACATCCCGAAAGCAATGCTATTATGACTGATAATATCAGAATTAACCTTCTCATCAAAAAAACCCCTATTCCAATGTTATTATAATTCTGGTGCCTTTCCCGGAGGCACTTTGGATATCTATACTTCCGCCATGCTTATCAATTATTTCCTTTACTATGGACAAGCCGAGACCCCAGCCCTCATTATGACTGTTTCTGGACTTTTCCACCTTGTAATACGGTTCGAATAAGCTTTCAAGGTTCTTAAGGTCTATTCCGCAGCCGTAATCCACAACCTCAAGCACCACCTTGTCTTCCTTCCTGAGGCTTATGTCAATGACCGGAGACTTGCTGTACTTGATAGAGTTGTCAATCAGGTTTATTATTACCTGTTTGAAGAAATCAGGATCCACCTTCCATGTGATATCCTCCAGGTCAAGCCTGCAGCTTGTATTGTACCGCTTCATCTTATAATGCATGGAATCGCATGCATCCTCTATCAGCTTCTTAAGGTTGGAGTCGGACTTGTTCAGTTCAAAGCTGTAATTCTTCAGTTTTGAAAGCTCAAGCAGCCTTTCCATCATCTTCAGCATTCTTTTTCCTTCCGAAGTAATGTAAAACAGGCTTTTATCCTTCACATCCTCATCGTTGGTTTTCCATAACAGGTCGGCATATCCCAGGATTGTAGTAAGAGGAGTACGGATTTCATGGGTAAAATTATCGAAGAAATATTTTTGCTTTTCCTTTTCATAATTAAGCTTGTTTATCATATCTTCAATGCTGTCCGCCATTGAATTAAAGGTGACCGAAAGCTCTCCCACCTCGTCTCTGGTTGCTGCACAAGCCCGGCTTTCAAAGTTGCCTTCTGAAAACTGCCTGGTAGCTTCATTCAGCATTTTTATCGGCTGGGTAATCCTGTTGGAAATTATTGTGCTTCCCAGCATCATGAATATCGACAGGAAAACTCCCGTGAAAGCGAACATCCTTAATGTATTGTGCTTCATATTGTCAACCTCACTGAGGTCGTATATGAATCCGAGGGAGTAGGTATATCTGTTGCTGATGCTTACAGGTACTGCATAGTAGAAGGTTCTGTTTTTTCCTGCTGCAACAAAATAGGCCTTTTTCATTTTAAAGGTTTCCTTGATCTCCGGCCTTATTTCTCCGTTGAAGTCCGTTGACTCTCCGGAGTCCCCGAGAAGCTCGCCACCATAGTATATCTGTACTCTGCATTTTACCAGGTCATTGAGCACGGCTGCCAGATAATTGGCACTTGCATCCATGACCGAAGGTACTTCAAAGTCGTTGGGAGCTTTGCTCAGGGCATACTGTTCTATATATATGGCTGAGTAATTCCCCTGATTCTCAAGATATTTGAGAGTGGTGGAAAGATTGTAGTTGTCTGTTATTGCAGTTATTATCGTTCCCAGTATTATGAGCATGAAAAAAAGAGCACCCA
>JAKJBT010000022.1 GCA_022706865.1 Bacillota bacterium | reverse complement strand
CCCCGCATATTTGCCGCTTATGCCCTTTCAATGCTGGTACTGTTCATATTGCTTGTCGCAGGCAGTATTGTGGAAGCGTACATAACATCCCTTATAGTCAGGGCAATTGTACCTTATATAAAATACTAAAAATAAAGGCAAAGCCTATGAAAAATTTTCATTTATTGGAGGATTTTTATTATCTGTGTTGAATAGTTTAAAGATACTGTAATAGAGGGGATATGATTCTAATGAGCTATATTGAGTTGTTTTTGGATTATCTCATTAATAATAAGGAATTATCGGCAAATACGCTGGAATCCTATAAAAGAGATATAAGGCAATTCGAAGTTTATCTTAGAGAACATGCTCTTTCATTGGAGAAGGTTACAAAAACCATTATCATTACATATTTGATTGCATTGCAAAAGACAGGCAAAGCCACTTCAACGATCTCCAGGAATCTTGCTTCCATAAGGTGTTTTTACCAATTTATGCAGAATGAGAGATATATAGATATTGATCCTTCTGCGAATCTTGAATCACCAAAGGTAGAAAAAAAGCTTCCCTCTGTGCTTACCAAGAAGGAAGTGGAGCTTCTGCTTGAGCAGCCTGTACCTGTTGATGCAAAGGGTGCAAGGGATAAAGCCATGCTGGAGCTGCTTTATGCTACCGGCATCAGGGTATCGGAACTTATTTCATTGAATATTGATGATGTAGATCTGAATTCAGGATTAATCATATGCAGGAACGGCGAAGTAAAGTCCAGATCCATACCTCTGGGCAACGTTGCCGTTAAATATATAAAGACTTATCTGGATGATTTCAGAAAGAAGCTCTGCACCAATGATAACCACAAGCTGCTGTTTGTCAATTTCCACGGGCAGAAAATGACCCGGCAGGGTTTTTGGAAAATAATAAAATATTATACTGCAAAGGCAAATATAAAAAAGTCAATAACCCCTCATACCCTAAGGCATTCATTTGCAGTACATCTTATAGAGAACGGCGCCGACCTTCAAGCAATACAGGAGATGCTTGGACACTCGGATATCTCTACAACTCAAGTATACAGCAAGATAAATAAGAGCAGAATAAAAGAAGTATACAGCAAGACTCATCCAAGGGCTTAAAAAGCCCTTTTTAATATTTATCAGTTCACAGACTAAAGACGCAGGATTCTGGTTACCGAAATTAGGAGGTATAGATATGATTAGAAGAGTGATTCTCATAGTTTTGGACAGCGTTGGAATAGGGGAGCTGCCTGACGCAGATAAGTACGGGGATTCCGGGAGCAATACCTTGGGAAGCCTGGTGAGAAGTGTGAAAAATTTCAAACTGGAGAATCTTGAAGCTCTTGGCCTTGGAAATATTGACAGGAGTATAGGCTTGCAAATTGCAGAGAATCCAATAGGAAGCTTCGGCAGGGCAAAAGAGGTCTCACCCGGGAAGGATACGACTACAGGCCATTGGGAAATTGCAGGAGCAACTTTGTCCCGGCCCTTTCCTACTTTTCCTGAAGGATTCCCCCGAGAGCTTGTGGAGGCCTTTGAAAGGGCTATAGGTGTAAAAACACTTGGAAATGAAGTAGCTTCAGGAACGGAGATAATTGCAAGACTTGGTGATAAGCATGTGGAAACAGGCTATCCGATAATATATACATCTGCAGATAGTGTTTTTCAGATAGCAGCCCATGAGGAGGTAATACCCCTTCAAAGGCTTTATGAAATATGTGAAAAAGCAAGAGCACTACTGAAGGACGAGTATGCGGTGGGACGCGTTATTGCAAGGCCCTTCCTCGGGAAAAGCGGAAGCTATAAACGCACCTCAAACAGAAGGGATTTCTCCCTGAAGCCAATTAAGAAGACAATGCTTGATATTATAGCTGAAAATGGCATGAATGTGGCAGCTGTCGGAAAAATTGAGGATATTTTTGCAGGGGCGGGTATCACTGAAGCTGTTCACACAAAGGACAATATGGATGTTGTAGATAAGACGCTGGAATATATGGCAGAGGATAAACCGGGGCTGATATTTTCAAACCTTGTTGATTTTGACATGCTTTACGGACACAGAAATGATGCGGAAGGATATGCCGGGGCACTTATGTCTTTTGATGCCAGGCTTCCGGAGATCCTTGCGGCAATGAAGGATTCCGACATATTGATTATTACTGCGGATCACGGCTGTGACCCGACCACAGAGAGTACGGACCATTCAAGAGAATACATACCGATACTGCTATATGGCAGGCATGTAAAACAAGGGGCAGACATAGGCACAAGGGCAAGTTTTTCGGATATAGGGGCAACGGTGCTGGATTTATTGGGGCTGCCAATAGAAATAGACGGTAAATCCTTTAGAACTGAAATTTATAGAATTTAACAAACGGGGGTGATTGTGAATGAAGGAGAACTTATTATCTGTGATAAATGAAGCCAGGGATTATTTAATTGAAAGTGCAGGTGCTGCCCCTGAAGCTGCCCTTATACTCGGCTCCGGCCTGGGCGACCTGGCGGAGGAAGCAGAGAATAAAAGGATAGTGGAATACAAGGAAATACCGGGCTTCCCGGTATCCACAGTGCAGGGGCATAAAGGAAGGCTCATATTCGGCACTATGGGAGGCAAGAGGGTAGTTTTCATGCAGGGGAGATTTCATTTTTACGAAGGTTACAATATGAAGGAGGTTGCTTTCCCCATATGGGTTTTCAACTCCCTGGGAGTTAAGAAACTTATAGTGACAAATGCAGCCGGAGGCATAAATACAAGCTTCAAACCCGGAGACCTGATGATAATAAAGGATCACATAAATTATACCGGTAATAATCCTCTGATGGGACCGAATCTCGAAGCTTTCGGGCCGCGGTTTCCTGATATGTCGGCGGCATATTCAAAAGAGCTGACAGAAATAATTAAGGAATGTGCAGCTTCAGAGGATATAAAATTGCAGGAAGGAACATACATATTTCTTACAGGGCCCAGTTACGAGACACCTGCTGAAATAAGAGCCTTCAGAACATTGGGAGCTGATGCAGTGGGAATGTCTACCGTGCCTGAAGTATTGGCAGCAAATCACTGCGGGATCAAAACGGCGGGAATATCCTGCATAACAAATATGGCTGCAGGTATTATGGATACTCCGTTAAACCACAGAGAGGTCATGGAGACGGCGGATAGGGTCAAGGAAAGCTTTTCAAGGCTTATTAAAAGTGTTATAGAGAGAATATGAGAATGAAAATTCGGGGGTAATGAAAATGGATTTAAGAGAAAGAATTGAAAAATCAACAGAGTTTATCAGGGAGAATTCAGGGTTTGAACCTGAGATAGGCATAGTACTCGGTACCGGCCTGGGTTCGTTGGCAGACTACATCGATAAGGTATCGTCAATTGACTACGCAGATATACCGGAATTTCCCGTATCTACGGTGTTCGGACATGAAGGAAGGCTTATACTGGGCCGCCTTGAAGGCAAAAGGGTAATTGCAATGCAGGGGAGATTCCATTACTACGAGGGCTATTCCATGCAGGAGGTTACGATACCGGTAAGGGTTATGAAGAAGCTGGGCATAAAGCTCCTGGTTGCCAGCAATGCCTGCGGAGGGTTGAATCCAAACTTTGAAGCCGGAGATATTATGATAATTACGGACCATATAAACTTCATGGGCACAAACCCTCTGATAGGGCCGAACCTTGAAGAATTCGGGCCCCGGTTCCCGGATATGTCACAGGTGTACGACAAGGAATTGGTTGAGCTGCTGGAGAAGATTGCCGCATCACAAGGCATCCGGGTGCATAAGGGTGTTTATGGCGCGGTAAGCGGACCGAACTATTCTACAAAGGCGGAGCTTTCGATGATGATAAAGCTGGGAGCTGACACGGTGGGTATGTCCACAGTACCGGAGGCAATTGCCGCAAGACACTGCGGACTCAAGGTTGCAGGAGTGTCCTGCATTACGGATATGGCTATTCCCGACACAATGACAGCACCTACTCATGAGGAAATAGTAAAGGTTGCCGAATCAGTGAAACCAAGGTTTGTTTCTCTGGTTAAACAATTTATCAAAGAGGTGCAGCTGTAATGAGGATGTACGATATCATAACCAAGAAAAGAAACGGAGAAGAGCTGACAAGGGAAGAAATCCAATTCTTCATAAACGGGTACACTGACGGATCAATCCCTGATTATCAGACAGCAGCTCTTCTTATGGCTGTTTACTTTAGAGGAATGAGCAAAAGAGAGACAGCAGAACTTACAATGGCTATGGTAAATTCGGGAGAGACAGTTGACCTTTCGAAAATTGCAGGTGTGAAGGTGGACAAACATTCCACAGGAGGGGTGGGAGACAAAATCAGTTTGATTGTCATCCCTCTGGTTGCCTCCCTGGGCATTCCTATTGCCAAAATGAGCGGCAGAGGGCTGGGGCATACCGGCGGAACCATAGATAAGCTTGAGTCCATTCCGGGTTTTAGGACGGAACTGACCGGAGACGAATTCATTGAGAACGTGAATAAGTATAAAATGGCTATTTCGGGCCAATCGGGAAATTTTGTGCCCGCTGACAAGAAGCTGTATGCTTTAAGGGATGTAACGGCAACCGTTGACAGTATTCCTTTGATTGCAAGCTCAATTATGAGTAAAAAGATTGCTTCCGGTGCGGATTGTATTGTTCTTGATGTAAAAGTAGGCTCGGGGGCCTTTATGAAATCTGTAGGAGAGGCAGCAGAGCTTGCCCGGACAATGGTTGAAATCGGCAAATCCCTGAATAGGAAAACCATAGCGGTAGTGACGGACATGAGTCAGCCCTTGGGACATGAAGTGGGTAATTCCAATGAAATAATTGAAACCATTGACGTATTGAAGGGAAGGGGTTCGGAGGACGAAACCCAAGTGGCTTTGACCATTGCTTCTTATATGGCGGTACTTGGAGGCGCCTTCAAAGATTTTGAAAAAGCATATTCCGCATTGGAAGAAGTAATCAGGAGCGGCAAGGCTGTTGATAAGTTAAAGCTGCTGATACAGATTCAAGGCGGAGATCCGGATGTGGTTGACAATACTGAAAAACTTCCGAAGGCCAAATATCATATAGAAGTCAGATCAAAAAAGAGCGGCTATGTAAGTTCAATAGATGCTGAAAGCATAGGCATTTCGGCAATGCTTCTGGGTGCGGGCAGAAAAACCAAGGAAGACAGAATAGACTTTTCAGCCGGGATAAGCATGAAAAAGAAGGTCGGGGATAAAACTTACCCGGGCGATATTCTATGTGTACTTCATACAAATTTGCAGGACACCGGCGAAGCGGAGAAGATTGCCCTTAAAGCGTACAGTATAGGTAATAAACAAACAATAATAGAAAAATATGTGCATGATGTAATCAGATGAAGAGGCCTTGATTGATACTATTATTTATGTACAAATCGCAGAATATATTTATTAATCGGAGGAGCAGGTATTATGCAGAAGATCAGATTTCCGTATGGAAAAGGATACATCGAATCGGAAATACCTGAAGAAAGGCTGAATGCCGTTCTGGTTCCGCAATTGCATCACTATAAAACAGAACTCAGCCAAGAGGAGATTGTAAAGAAGGCTGTTGAAAAACCGATAGGGACACCTGCACTAAGTGAAATGGCAAAAGGTAAGAATAAGGTTGCCATAATAGCAAGTGATCATACAAGGCCGGTACCCAGCAGAATAATAATGCCTTTAATTCTTTCTGAAATAAGGAAAGGCAATCCGGATGCAGATATTACAATTCTGATATCAACGGGGTGCCATAGGGGCACAACAGCTGCTGAGCTTGAGGTTAAGTTCGGGCAGGAAATAGCTGCTAAAGAAAAAATCCATGTCCATGATTGCGATGATAAAAGTATGCTCGTCAATATAGGGATGCTTCCTTCAGGAGGAGAACTGATTTTAAATAAAATAGCTGTGGAAGCAGATCTGCTTGTTTCCGAGGGCTTTATCGAACCTCACTTTTTTGCAGGCTTCTCTGGGGGAAGGAAAAGTATACTTCCCGGAATTGCAGGCAGAAAAACGGTTATGTACAATCACAATTCAAGGTTTATAAATGATGAGAAATCAAGAACAGGGGTTCTTGAAGGAAATCCGATACACAGGGACATGATTTATGCAGCCAGGGCAGCAGGATTGGATTTTATTGTGAATGTTATAATTAATTCCGATAAAGAAGTGATTTACGCAGTTGCAGGAGACTGCGAGCTTGCTCATATGGAAGGCTGCCGCTTTCTGAAAAACCAGTGCAGGGTTGACAGTGCGATGTCAGATATTGTGATTTCAACAAATGGAGGGTATCCTCTTGACCAGAATATATATCAGGCAGTGAAGGGTATGACGGCAGCTGAAGCAACTGTAAATGAAGGCGGTGTAATAATCATGGCTGCAAAATCAGATGATGGCCATGGGGGAGAAGAATTCTTCAGGACATTCAAGGAAGAAAAAAATATAAATAAACTGATGGATAGGTTCATGGCTGCTCCAAGAGAAGAGACAATTCCTGATCAATGGCAGTCGCAGATATTCGCGCGCATTTTAAAAAGAGCATCGGTTGTTTATATATCGGATGCACCTGAGGAAATGGTACGGGAGCTGCATATGATTCCCGCACAGTCTGTGGCAGAAGCTATTGCTAGGGCTGATGAAATATTGGGAAGTAAGGATTCCAAAATTACCGTCATACCGGACGGAGTTTCTGTAATAGTTGAATAGATATCTTGGAATTGCATAACAGATTCTTCTGCAGGGTAACATAAAAGTAAACTAATCAAGTAGGAGGATTGTTATGTATAATTCGGCAAATATTAATAAATTATCCCGTAAGCTGATATGTTTTATTACCATACTCGCAATTGCTTATTATGGATTGATTATTCCGGTATACGCAGCAGATGATATGAACCTTGACTGTAAATCAGCGGTACTTATGGATTTTGGCACGGGTAAAATAATATATGAACAGAATTCCCGCGAAAAATTACCTCCTGCCAGTGTTACCAAGGTAATGACAATGCTGCTTATTATGGAGGCATTGGACAGCGGAAAGATAAGCTATGAGGATAAGGTTACAATAAGTCCCCAGGCATCCAGCAAAAACAGCAGGGGTACCATGCTGCTGCTGGAAGCCGGTGAAGTCAGAACGGTAAAAGAGCTTATGTACGGCATAGCTGTGGAGTCGGCAAATGATGCATGCATTGCAATGGCTGAGCATATATCCGGAAGTGAAGAGGAATTTGTGAAGCTGATGAACAAGAGAGCAAAAGAGCTGGGAGCAAACGACAGCAATTTTGTAAACCCCAACGGCCTTTCCGTGAGCGGGCATGTGACAACGGCATATGATCTGGCGGTATTGTCCAGAGAGCTTTTAAAGCATGAAAAAATATTTGATTTCATATCACAGTATATGGTCAAGGTCTATGTAGGAAAGAAAAACAACGTATTGAGGGAATTAGTGAACAAAAACAAGATGGTCAGATTCTACAACGACGTGGATGGTATTAAGACAGGATGGACCGAGGAAGCAGGATATTGTATTTCCGTAACTGCAAAAAGGAATAACTTGAGGCTTATAAGCGTGGTTATGGGTTCCCCGAAGGTGGATATAAGAAATAAAGAAGCACGAAAGCTTATTGACTACGGATTTGCAAATTTCAACAGTCTCATAATAGCGAAAAAAGGTGATAAGATACAGGAAGTGAATGTGTCAAAAGGCAGCAGGCTGAAGATAAACGCAGTGGCGGAAAGTGATGTTTCGGTGCTGTTGAATAAGGGTGAAGAGAAGAACATAGTAAAAAAAGCAGAGCTCCCTGAGGTTCTCACTGCACCCGTTAAAAAAGGCGAAAAGATCGGTGAACTGGTTATAAGCATTAATGATACAGAGGTTGGGAGGCATAATTTGATTTGCGATGCTGACGTAAGCAAATCTTCCTTTCTAAATAACTTAAGAAATGCAATAATATTTTGGTTCGGAAATTCGAACTGACATACTTTTCCCGGCTGATGCCGGGTTTTTTCTTTGTATTGTATAAATAGCGCAAATGTATTAAAATATATTAGATATATTATTTTCCATACAAAGGAGTTATTCCGTGAATGATTTGTTATCCAAATTCTTATATTACCTGAATTTGAACTTTGGCATATCATCCTTATTATACAGTCTGCCCGGCATAATTCTCGCATTGACGATACATGAGTATTCACATGCTCTGGCGGCTTTCGCAATGGGGGACAATACAGCCAGGCAGTATGGAAGGCTTACGTTAAATCCCATTGCCCATATGGATCCTTTGGGTTTTCTGTGCCTGATAGTCACCAGACGATTCGGATGGGCAAAGCCTGTGCCGGTAAATGACATGTACTTCCGTAACAGAAGGAAGGGAATGCTGCTTGTATCCCTTGCGGGCCCTATGTCAAATTTCATAACGGCCTTGCTTATTGCCGCCGTTTATGCGGTTTTTTATAAAAGCATGGGAGAGATAACCAAAGGTATCTTGCAGATTGCTTACATAATAAATCTCAGCATAGGAGCCTTTAATCTGCTTCCGATACCGCCTCTGGACGGCTCAAAAATACTTGATGCTTTTCTGAATGACAGACAGAGATTTTTCATGAGAAGATATGCTGGGTATTCAAATATACTTATGCTTATACTTATTTTTTCCGGAATCATAGGCAGGGTTTTAGGGCCTGTAATAATGGTTATGGATTGGTTCATCAACTCTGCCATAGGGTTGTTTATTTAAAAGATAGCACTGGAGGTAATTAAAATGACAAGACAGAGAATTATGAGCGGTATGAGGCCTACGGGCAGTCTTCACCTGGGAAACTATTTCGGAGCCCTTGAGAATTGGGTAAGGCTCCAGGATGATTACGAATGTTTTTTTTCCATTGTGGATTGGCATGCTTTGACCACAGGCTATGAAGATACCAGTGAAATCAAGGATAACATAATGGAGATTGCTATAGATTGGTTGAGCGCCGGCTTGGATCCGAAAAGATGCACTATTTTTCTGCAGTCAAATATCAAGGAAACCGCCGAGCTTCATTTGCTGCTTTCAATGATTACGCCCCTTTCATGGCTTGAAAGATGTCCGACCTATAAAGAACAGCTGTCGCAGCTTACCGAGAAGAATATAACAACTTATGGTTTCCTGGGATATCCTAATCTTATGGCTACAGACATACTTATTCATAAAGCAAGCTTCGTACCGGTTGGTGAGGACCAGCAGCCGCATTTGGAGCTGTCCCGTGAAATTGCAAGAAGGTTTAATTATATTTACGGGGATACCTTCCCTGAGCCTCAGGGGAAAATGACAAAAATAAAAGTGCTTCCCGGCCTCGACGGAAGAAAAATGAGCAAAAGCTATGACAATACCATTGCGTTGTCAGATTCTCCCGATACTATCAGGGAGAAAGTCAGACAGATGATTACAGATACGGAAAAGATCAGGAAGAATGATCCGGGACATCCTGATATATGCGCGGTATATGCTTTCCACAAGGTGTTTTCCGAGAAAACACATCAGGAGACATACGAGGTATGCAAGACAGGGGGCTTAGGCTGTGTGCAGTGCAAGAAAGCACTTGCAGAAAACATAGTTCAGTATATGGCACCCATGTATGAGAAAAGACAGGAGCTTATAAGCAATAAGGAAGGCATACTGGAAATATTGAGGGAGGGTACCCGTCATGCAAGAGAAGTGGCCAGGGTGACCCTTGCAGAAGTAAGAGAAAAGATGAAAATGTTGGAATTGGAGTAACACATGGCAATAAATGTTAAGCTGGAAGCCTTTGAAGGTCCTTTGGATCTTCTGCTTCATCTCATTGAAAAAACAGAGGTGGATATCTACGATATACCGATTGCTGAGATAACAGATCAGTATCTCCATTATATCAGTATGATGGAGATACATGATCTTGAGGTCTCAAGCGAATTTATTGTTATGGCCGCAACCCTGCTGGAGATAAAATCAAAGATGCTGCTGCCAAAGCCGAAGAAGGAAGATAGTATAACAGATGATAAAGATCCAAGAGAAGAACTTGTACTAAAGCTTATAGAATATAAGAAGTATAAGGAAGCATCCCTTGAATTAAAGGACAAGCTTGGCATATATTCCAAGGTTTTTTATAAGCCCCCCGAGCCGATAGAGGATTATATAGATGATGCAGCATCTATTTCTAATGTTTCCCTGGACATGCTGTATATGAGCTTCAGAAATATAATTCTGAAGAATGAATCAAGAAGGAAGAACAGCTACACGGAAATCTACAGGGAGGTTGTCACTGTAGAAGACAAGATAAGGCTGATAAACAAATTGCTTGCCGGCAAACCGTCATTTTACTTTGACGACTTGTTCATCGGATGCTACAACAAGTACGAGATAATCGTTACTTTCCTGGCGATACTTGAGCTGCTGAAAAGAAGGAGCCTGCTTATTGAACAGGAAAAGAACTTCTCAAGGATACTTATCAAGAGAAGGATAAAAGGTGCATGAAGGGTTGGATTATGTTATGGATATCAGAGAAATAAAGTCGATTGTCGAGGGCCTTCTGTTTGTAGCCGGTGATGCTGTTCCCATAAAGGAAATATGCAGCATCATCAATATTGACGAAACTACACTCAGAAGAATAGTAAAGCAGATGATGGACAGTTTTAATGAAGATAACAGAGGAGTCCAGATTATCGAGGTGAACAACTGCTATCAGCTTTGCACAAAGCCGGAGCATTATGAGTATATAGAAAGGCTGGTCAAGCCACAAAGCCGCCAGGGCCTTTCTCAGGCATCCCTTGAGACACTTGCGATAATTGCATATAAACAACCCATAACAAAGTCCCAGATTGATTATATCAGAGGGGTAAAATCAGACGGCTGCATTGCAAGATTAACGGAAAAAGAATTGATATATGAGGCAGGAAGGCTGGAGGGCCCGGGTAGGGCAATCCTGTACGGGACCACCGACAATTTCCTTAAATTGTTCGGGTTGAAATCCATCAAGGAGCTGCCTGCTCTGAGGGAGCTTAACGAAGAAGAAGGAGCATAGAGGGCTGTGTGCTTTTCATTGCTTTGATTGCATTATACATCAACTGATGTATTTTTTTTTATTTTTTGAGAAAGATATACAGATTGCCAGGTGTATATCCTGAAAGGGGAATTATGATGCTGTATGCTGCTTCCGGGCTAATACTTTTAATATTGATGCTGTATCTGATGCCCGTAGAAATAAGTACGAAGGTTGAAAAGCACAATGACAATGTGAAGATTGCCTTGGGGCTGAAGACATTATATGGCTTGCTCAATATCAATACCGAGATTGCTGTATTAAAGCTGGCTTTTGAAAATGGAAAGCCTGTATTGAAGTATACGGTTGAAGTGGCGGACAGGGAGAAAAGCAGGCTTATGGCAAGGCTTAACAAGCTCCTTGGCATGGAGAAGGGGAAGGGGAAGGGCTTAGTTAGTGCATATAAGAATAACAAAGATATAATTGCTTCTCCTATAAGATATATAACAAAAAAAATTATGATAAGGAATCTTTACCTGAAAATAGGAATGGGAACCGGGGATGCCGCAGTAACGGGATTGCTGTACGGAACAGCATGGGCAGTTATAGGCAGTATAATGGCATTTACCGGAAGCTATGTGAACATTAAGAAGCCCAGGATAATTATTGCCCCAATATTCGGCAGTGTCAGGCTGAACCTTGATTTCAGTTGCATAATTCGAATGAAAACAGGTCATATTATAAATGTTGGAATTAGGGTAATACCTGCATTGATATCCGGTAATAGGAAAAAATATATTAATACTACATTATAGAAGGATGTGTTTAGCTTGGATCAGCCTGTACAAAGCTTGATGAAAACTACAATGGAAAACATCAAGAACATGATAGATGTTAATACGGTAGTTGGTGACGCTGTTGAAACAAAAGACGGAACCGTCATTGTACCTGTGTCAAAGGTATCCTTCGCATTCATAGCCGGTGGCGGAGAATATACGGGAACCACTGATAAAAACGAAGAGGATGCTTCAAAGTATCCTTTTGCCGGAGGGAGCGGAGCAGGGGTGACGGTACAGCCCATAGGTTTTCTGGCGACAACAAACGGACAGCTTAGGGTAATACCCGTCAGATACAGCAGTGCCGTTGACAGAATAGTCGATATGGTGCCCGACCTTATAAACAATATGGAGAATTATATAAACAAGAAAAGGCATCCTGAGGAAGACAGCCTTGAAATGTAGGAAGGAGCTAACTCCTTCCTTTTTTACGTATAAGTGGTATAATATTCTTGATGATATAGAAATTTTGATAATTATCCTTAAGGAATGATATGCTTTATCGGGAGGTAATTATATGGAGTTAAAAAGCGCAGTTGAAATGATATGGGAAAACCGAAAATATTCCACTGATGATCCTAAGGAAGTTCTGAGTCATTTGAATGAGGAAGTTGCCGAATCATTGAAAGCTCTGCTTAGAGGTGAGGAAGAGAGGGCTAAGAGTGAATTGGAAGACGCTCTTTCCTGCATTTTTATTGCGTTGAAAGTAATGGATGTTGATATTGAAGAAGCAGTACAAAGGCAAATCATACAAATGAAGAAAAGACATGACAAGGTGATGATTTTTAAGAAAGACAAGGTAGAGATATATGTAGGCGGAACATTAAAAGGAGGCTGGACTATCTGGGGAGAGGATGACATAAAGGAAGCACTCAAGATTGCCAAGGAATTTGGCTGCAAAATTGACAAGGAATAATAAAATTATATAAATAAATCATTCTGTTAATAATATATGTGTAACCATTTAATATCAAGATGTAAATCATTTATTATTTCGGAGTGATTTGATGAAAAGAAATACGGCTATAGTCATGGCGGCAGTTATTACTGCATTATCAGGCTTTTTTGCAGTTCAGGCTTTGCAGGAAACCAGTGCCCGCGCAGCAGTAGTTATGGATGTTGACTCCAACAGGATACTATATTCCAAAAATATGGACGAAAAGCTGGCCATGGCCAGTACTACAAAGATAATGACCACTCTTGTAGCTATTGAAAGCGGAAGATTGGATGAAAAGGTTAAAATAAGCAAAAGGGCTTCTTATATGGAGGGCTCCTCAATATATTTGCGGGAAGGTGAAGTACACACAGTAAATGATTTGTTATACGCAATAATGCTTCGGTCGGGAAATGATGCCGCAACGGCAGTAGCAGAGCATATCGGCGGGTCAGTAGAAGGTTTTGCGGAAATGATGAATAAAAAGGCCCGGGAGATAGGAGCAAGCAATACAAGATTTGCCAATCCCCACGGCCTGGATGCGGATGGGCATTATACCACCGCACGGGATCTTGCTCTTATTACTTGCTATGCATTGAAAAACCCCATGTTTTCAAAGATAGTAAGCAGCAAAAAAAAGGTCATGGAAGGCCCTCCGAATGAAAACTGGGACAGGGTAATGATTAATAAGAACAAAATGCTTTGGCAGTTTGCGGGAGGGGATGGAGTAAAAACAGGTTATACAAATAGGGCAGGGCGATGTCTGGTATCTTCCGCCACAAGAGACGGGATGCGGCTGGTCTGTGTGGTTCTGAACTGCGGGCCTATGTGGAATGACTCATCGGCTCTTCTGGAATATGGATTTAATAATTACATAAAAAAGAGAATTGTAGAAAAGGACAGCATTTTTAAAGTCGTTGAGGTAAGGAACGGGAAGGAAAGGTTTGTCGGAGTCAAGCCTGCGGAGGATTTTGACATGGCGCTGAGAGCAGATGAAATTGAAAATGTAAGATTGGAAGCCAGAGGTTTGAAAGCGGCACAAGCCCCATTAAAAAAAGGCGATCATGCGGGAAAGCTTGAAATATACATTGACAATAATCTGTTGAAGACAATAAGTCTTGAGTATTCGGAAGGTGTGGAGTCCAGCAGCCCTTTTTTCTATCTGAAACGAATTTTAAGGGACTATATTTCAGACGCAGATTAGTAAGTAATATCTTTTATGGGAAAATAGGCTTTATGCTTATCAAGAAAGTTTATGTAATGGCAGATTACCTCAAATTAGACATATCTCAAAGGTTTTTCCTTTTGGCTGATATTTAATTGATTAATTGTGAGGGGGAGGGGGAAATGGCGGAAAGACTGCAAAAAGTAATGGCAGAGTACGGTGTGGCTTCAAGGCGCAAAAGTGAAGAAATGATATATGCCGGAAAGGTGAAGGTCAACGGCAGGCTGGTTACGGAACCGGGCTTAAAGATTGATAAGGACAGAGATGTGATAGAAGTTGACGGGAATATAATCAAAAGCCCGGAGAAGAAAATTTATATTTTATTGAACAAACCCTCAGGATATATTACCAGCGTAAAGGATCAATTCGGAAGGCCCACTGTCTTAGACCTGTTAAAGGGAATAAGCACAAGGGTCTTTCCTATTGGACGTCTGGATTATGATACTGAAGGCCTTTTGATTTTGAGTAATGACGGTGAGCTTACATATAGAATTACACACCCTAAGCATAGTATTGATAAGACTTACAGAGCTTTGGTCCGCGGAGAAGTGAAGGGGGAGGATATTAAAATCTTTGAAAGGGGTATGGCTATAGAAGATTATATTACTGCTCCGGCAAAGATGGAAATAGTAAGATATTCAAAAGGCAACAGTGTAATTGATATTACCATACATGAAGGGAGAAACAGGCAAGTCAGGAAAATGTGTTCCGCCATAGGACATGAGGTAATAAGGCTGAGGCGGATAAAAATAGGAGATATCGGGCTGGGGGGTCTAAAAACCGGCGAATGGCGATATCTGAAGGATTCAGAAATAAGATATTTAAAAGAATTAGGGGGTATGTGAAATGATGCAGATAAGAAAGATAAAACCTGAGGACATTAGCTTTGTAATGGAGCTTGCTTCAAAATACGGATTTTCTGACTTCAAGCTGCTGTCAAACATAGAGCATTTCCTGATATGCGAGGATGGAAATATTAAATGCGGCTGCGGCTGTCTGGTCCCATACAACGGAAAAGGATATCTGAATTGTGTTATAGTGGATGAAGGCCATAGAAGAAAAAAACTTGGGGGTGCGATAACAAAAGCGCTGCTTAATATCGCCGATCTGCATGGAATTGAGGAGGTATTCGCAGCGGGAATCTGCAAGGACTTCCTGCAGGCAATGGGCTTCGAGAAGTACAACGGTGCCGGCTTAGAGGCCGGTTTTAAAGATGTAATTGGAGATATAGGCACATCAGAATACTATAGGGTATTTTTAAAAGATTATTTTAAGCCTTGCTCTCATAAATAAAGGTAAATTTTTTGTAAACGGACATTTTTTTTTGTTTAAAATGTGCTATATTAGTATTAATTATCTTTATTAATGCATATGCAATATCTGCAGAACATATACAGGAGGATATAATTATGGCAAGGATTAAAATTACAGAAACATCATTGAGGGATGGACACCAGTCACTTATTGCTACAAGGATGCGGACGGAAGAAATGCTGCCGGTCATCGAACTTATGGATAAGGTTGGATATCATTCATTGGAAATGTGGGGAGGAGCTACCTTTGACACTTGTCTAAGATTCCTGAACGAAGACCCGTGGGAAAGACTTCGGTTAATCAAGTCAAAGCTTAAGAATACAAAGCTGCAAATGCTCCTTAGAGGGCAGAATATACTGGGATACAAGAACTATGCAGATGATGTGGTTGAAGAATTTGTAAGACTTTCAGTCAAGAACGGCATTGAAATAATAAGAATATTTGATGCCCTGAATGATCTGAGAAATATTGAAACAGCGGTTAAAGCAGCAAAAAAGTACGGCGCCCATGCTCAGGGCACAGTTGTATATACTACAAGCCCGGTGCATAATATAGACTTGTATGTGGAGCTTGCAAAAAAAGTCCAGGATATGGGTTGCGATTCCCTTTGTATAAAGGATATGTCCGGAATACTTGCTCCTTATTATGGATATGAGCTTATTAAAGCGTTGAAAAAGAACATAAGCATTCCGATACAGCTTCACACGCACTTTACCAGCGGAATGACAGATATGACCTATTTAAAGGCTATAGAGGCAGGGGTGGATATAATTGATACAGCCATATCCCCATTTGGCCTTGGAACCTCACAGCCTCCGACGGAGCCAATGGTGGCAACACTGAAGGGTACGGAATACGATACCGGACTGGATTTGGACTTATTGTGCGAAATTGCGGAGTACTTCAGAGGGATCAAGGATAAGTATATAGCCAGCGGGGTACTGGACCCCAATGTATTCAATATTGACACCAATGTATTGTCATACCAGATACCGGGAGGAATGCTGTCCAACCTGATGTCCCAGCTGAAGCAGACAAATAACATGGATAAATATAATGATGTGCTTAAAGAGGTACCAAAGGTGAGAGAGGATCTGGGCTATCCCCCTCTTGTAACGCCTTCCAGTCAGTTTGTAGGCACACAGGCGGTTTTTAATGTTATTTCAGGCAGCAGATACAAAATGATACCAAATGAGATAAAGGATTATGTCAGCGGCAGATATGGAAGGCCGAGCGTCCCGATTTCCGAGGAAATAAAAAAGAAAATCATAGGTGACGAGGAAGTAATAACCTGCAGGCCTGCGGATTTAATCGAGCCGCAGCTGGAGTCTCTGAAGCTGGAAATGAATGAGTATTACGAGCAGGAGGAAGATGTTTTGAGCTATGCGGTTTTCCCGCAGGTAGCCATGAAATTCTTCAAAGACAGACAGGCAAAGAAATACGGGATAGACAGCAGTCTTGCAGATAAAGGAAATAAGACCTATCCGATTTAAGCAGCACATGAGGGTGAGGCACGGGAACGTTTCTCACCTTCAGCAATTTTTATGCACATATACATAATTGTTTCTATTGGAATAGAATTTTATGACCTTTACATTTGAATTGTCAGGTATTCTATTGCCGCATTTCAGGCATATATAGCTGCTTTTAACCAATTTGTCATAGTACACTTCCACCTTGGCATTGCTGTATTTCTGCCAGCTTTTCCATCCTGTTTTGCAAAGCTCCTTGCGGTTATAAAAGTCAGCATATACCCATTTCAGTAACCTGTGAAAATGAAAAGGGAACTTTGTATAGGCTATAAAATCCCTTGGCAAGCCGAGGGAAATTGCATAGTTTTCAAAGGTTTTCTCTATAAGTGATTGGAGAGGCTCTTCTATTTTGGAGTTTGTGAAGGTATAGCCTGACCGGACAAGAAATCTTCTTGTGTCTTCAAACATATAGCCCTGACATACATATATTCTCTCTCCCTTTTTTACCGAGAGCTTTTCAAAAGCATTCTTTACGGCATTTGTTGTATAATATATGTATGACTTGTTCTTAAAATTGGTTTCGTTGAACAATTGAACAGGGAGTATTTCATAATAATACTCTCCTGTTTCCTTTCGCAAGATGCCGATGCAGGTGCCGCCTACCAGGCTGCCGCTTCCAGCATCATCTATCTGTATCATTTTATCACCTGCACAGTACAAAGTGGCTTTAGTATATGTAAAAGAATAAACTATTAAACATGAAGTGGGAGGGTACAAATGCTGAACATACTGATATCCAACGACGACGGAATATATTCACAGGGGTTATATGAACTGGCAAAAAGAATCTCAGTATTGGGCAAGGTCACTGTGGTTGCCCCGGATAAGGAGCAAAGCGCCATCGGGCATGCTATTACTATGCACCAGCCGCTGAGATGCAGGAAAATAAAGCTGCATGATCTGGATATTGATGCATGGTGGGTAAACGGAACGCCTGCGGATTGTGTCAAGCTGGGTGTTGAGACAATCCTGTCAGTAAAACCCGACCTGATAATTTCAGGTATAAATGACGGTGAAAACCTTGGTACCGACATAATATACTCTGGAACGGTATCAGCAGCCATTGAAGGTTCAATGTTCAACATACCTTCAATAGCTTTATCCTATGCAAGGCACTGCGGAGCCGACTTTTCTGCTCCTGCGGAAATTGCTGTTCAAGTTATACAACAAGTTCTGGATCACAAGGAGAAGGACAATATGCTGTTAAACATAAATATTCCGGAAACTGAAGGTATTGAATTCTTGAAGGGCGTAAAGGTAACCAGGCTTGGAGTGAAAAAGTACAGGAATAATTTTGAGGAAAGGAAGGATCCCCGCGGAAACAGCTATTACTGGCTGGCCGGAGAACTTATACAGGACGAAATCGGTGAGGATACGGATATATATGCAGTAAGAAACGGGTACGTGTCAATAACGCCAATACATATTGACCTTTCAGGCTATGAAGATATAAAGAAAATTAGAGACTGGAATATTTCACTGAATATGAACCTGACAATATAATGAAATTTATTTGGCATTATTTATTGCAATTGAGAATATTATAATATATACTAAAAAATGAAGGGAAAATTGCAGAATTCCCATTGCGAATTGAATAAATGAAATAAAAGCTGCATTATCTAAAGAATTTTTGGAGGTCAGAAAAATGAAAATGGAGGATATCAAAGCGGGAGAAATAGTTAATGAAAAAATAGTAACCAATCCTGCCTGGTGTAAAGGCTGCGGCATCTGTGTCGCCTTTTGTCCGGTAAAAGCATTGGCGCTAAAGAATGGCAAGGTTGCAATGGTCGATGTTGATAAGTGTACACAGTGCGGAATGTGTGAGCTTAGATGTCCCGACTATGCAATATATCTGAGGAGGAAGAAAAATGAAAAGCAAGGTTAGATTGATGCAGGGAAATGAAGCATGTGTAGAAGGTGCAATTACTGCCGGAATGCGGTTCTATGCCGGTTATCCCATTACACCTTCAACTGAAATTGCTGAATTATCCGCAGAAAAGCTTCCTATGGTTGGCGGAAAATTTATGCAGATGGAAGACGAAATAGGAGGAATGGCCGCCATAATAGGTGCTTCACTTACTGGTGCCAAAAGCATGACGGCTACAAGCGGCCCGGGCTTTTCTCTTAAGCAGGAAAACATAGGCTATGCCTCGATAGCTGAAGTACCTTGTGTAATAGTAAATGTCCAGAGGGGGGGCCCCAGTACGGGCATGCCTACCTCACCGGCTCAGGGCGAAATCATGCAGGCCCGTTGGGGTACTCATGGGGATCATCCTGTTATTGCCCTTACTCCTTCATCAGTAAGAGAAACTTTTGACCTTACAATAAAGGCATTTAATTATGCAGAAAAATACAGGACGCCGGTTATACTTCTTATGGATGAAGTAATCGGCCATATGCGGGAAAAGGTTCAATTACCCGATATATCAGAAATAGAAATTATAGATAGAAAGAGACCGGACTGCAGCAGTGAGGAATACCTGCCATATAAAGCGGATAACGACCTGGTGCCGCCAATGGCAGACTTCGGTACAGGCTACAGATATCATGTAACCGGATTGGTGCATGATGAAACAGGTTTTCCCAGCAACAGCACTGCAGAAGCAGACAAGCTCATAAGAAGGCTTTCAAACAAAATAGAAATGCATAGGGATGAAATCGAGTCATGGGAAGAAGAAAACACTGAAGATGCGGAAGTACTCATATTATCCTACGGCTGTGTAGCCAGGTCATCAAAATCAGCGATGAATACTCTGCGGGGCAAAGGCATAAAAGTAGGCACTTTCAGGCCAATCAGCATCTGGCCTTTCCCTGAAAGGCGGTTGAGAGAATTGGCAGCCAGGGTTAAAACCATTGTAGTACCTGAAATGAATTTAGGGCAGCTGGTCCTGGAAGTTGAAAGAATTTGCGGCTGTAATGCAAAAATTGAAAAATTGAACAAGGTCAGCTGCGAGATCATTTATCCCGAGGAAATAGTCAGTAAGATAGAGGAGGTACTCTAATATGCCCAGTGTATTAGTTGAGAATTACTTTAGAACTGAAAAGCTTCCGCAGATATGGTGCCCGGGCTGCGGTCATGGGATAATAACAAGAGCAATAGCTTCCGCAATAGAGAAATCAGGAATTGATAAAGACAAAATTTGTGTTGTATCAGGTATAGGCTGTTCATCAAGAGCACCGGGATATCTTGACTTCAACACACTACATACCACTCATGGACGGGCTCTGGCTTTTGCGACAGGCATAAAAATGGCAAAACCGGATATCAAGGTTATTGTGATAATGGGAGACGGAGATGCGACAGCTATCGGAGGCAATCATCTTATTCACGCATGCAGAAGGAATATAGGAATAACGGCTATAGTGTACAACAACAGCATATACGGTATGACAGGAGGCCAATATTCGCCTACCACACCGAAATATGATAAAGGTACTACAGCTCCTTACGGAAATATTGATAAATCCTTTGATATATGCAAACTTGCCGCCTCAGCGGGAGCCACCTATGTAGGAAGAGCTACGGCTTACCATGCAAATTTGGTCGCATCCTTGGTTCAGAATGCATTAAACAACGAGGGATTTTCCCTGATAGAAGCTATAAGCATGTGTCCGACCTACTACGGCAGAAAGAATAAAAAGGGCAGTGCAGTAAGTATGATGGAATGGCAGAAGAACAATGCAGTTAACATATCAGCAGCGGCAAAGATGTCTCCTGAAGCACTGGAAGGTAAATTCCTCATTGGTGAATTAAAGAACAGTCCGGAACCGGAATACACTAATGAGTATCAAAAGATAATTGATAGATTGAAAAAGGAGAGTCAGTGATGGAAAGGTATGAAATCAGGCTTAGCGGCTCAGGAGGACAAGGATTGCTTTTGGGGGGAATAATACTGGCGGAAGGTGCCATAAATGACGGTAAGAATTCGGTACAGACACAGTCCTATGGTCCGGAGGCAAGGGGCGGAGCCAGCAAATCAGAGGTTATAATATCAAGTGAAGAGATAGATTTTCCAAAAGTAAGAAGCTGTGATATACTGTTGTCTTTGACTCAAAAAGCCTATGACCAATACAATACGGGTCTGAAGGAAGACGGGATACTTATAGTAGACAGCTCTGTAAATGTTGTACAGGCAGGAAATATTAAGCTATACAGTGTTCCTATACTTGATACAGCCGTTAAAGATCTGGGCAAACCAATGGTGACTAATATTGTTGCCCTTGGAGCATTGGTCGAGATAACAAAGGTTATATCAAAGGAGTCTTTGGAAAAGGCGGTTCTTGACAGGGTTCCAAAAGGTACGGAGGAGCTCAACAGGAAAGCACTTGCGAAAGGATATGAAATAGCAAAAACACTAATGTAAATGGAGATAGGCAGTATGAGTGAAAATATCAACTTGATGAAAGTTCTGCAGAGAAGATTTCAAAAGCTGAGTAAAGGACAGAAGATAATTGCACAATACATAATGAAAAACTATGATAAGGCTGCATTTATGACTGCAGCAAAATTAGGGGAAGTGGTAGGAGTAAGTGAATCAACGGTTGTAAGGTTTGCGATTACAATCGGATATGAAGGATATCCCCAATTGCAGAAACAACTGCAGGAAATGGTAAGAACCAAACTTACAACAGTTCAAAGAATTGAAATGAGTACAGATTATTCCAATCAGGCAAATGTGTTAAAGACTATCCTAAAGTCTGATATGGAAAACATAAGGGGAACAATGGAAGAAATAGACGGCTCGGCCTTTGAACAAGCAGTAAATGCTATAATTGAAGCAAAAAGCATTTACATAATAGGCTTAAGGAGTTCCAATACACTTTCAGAGTTTCTGGGTTTCTATCTCAATTTTTTAAGGGATAATATTCATGTTGTGACATATACTATCGGAGATATTTTTGAACAGCTTTTCAGAATCGGCAAGGATGATCTGGTAATTGGAATTACATTTCCAAGATATTCTGCAAGAACATTAAAGGCCTTTGAATATGCAAAATCCAGAGGAGCAAAAACAATAGCAATAACAGACAGCTTACTTTCGCCTCTATGTACTAATGCAGATTATACGCTTATTGCAAAAAGCAATATGGAGTCCTTTGTGGACTCAATAGTTGCTCCTATGAGTGTGCTGAATGCATTGATTGTAGCGGTAGGAATCAAGGAGAAGCAAAATATATCCGATTCCTTTGCAAGGCTGGAGGATATATGGAACAAATACAATATTTTTTCGGCAGATAAGGATGAGTAATAAAAATCCTGCTTTGTACAAAGCAGGATTCAGTTTGCAGACAAACACGATTTCCACCAGTGGCGGAAACCGTGTTTTTTCATGAAATATCGTAGTTTTTGAAGTAATATATGAGGGTTAGGTCCGGTTTTAC
>JAKJBT010000106.1 GCA_022706865.1 Bacillota bacterium | reverse complement strand
GTACCTGAGGGCTATATACTTTATACCATGGGCAATATCCGCCCACTTCATCATTTTTTCCATTACAAGCTTGGTTTCCCCATAGGCATTAGTGGGTTCAGTCCTATCTGTCTCAGGAATCGGAATGTTCTCCGGTTCGCCGTAGACTGCTGCAGAAGATGAAAATACTATTCTGCCTACATTATGCCTTTTCATTGCTGAAAGCAGTACTTCTGTTCCATATACATTATTGTCGAAGTAAGAAAGAGGTTCTTTCATGCTCACACCAACCAGGGAATCGGCAGCAAAATGGATTACCGTATCAATATCATTCTCATTAAATATCTTATCGAGAAATTTCCCATCCCGGATATCCCCTTTGTAAAATCTTGCTCCCCCATGCACAGCATCCTCGTGACCTGTTTGCAGGTTATCTGCAACAACAACTTCTTCTTTTCTGTCAATAAGACTGCAAACACAGTGTGAACCGATATAGCCTGCGCCTCCCGTCACCAATACTGCCAATTATCATTCCCTCCTTCATAGGGCTGTTAATCCCATGCTGATTGGACTTGTCCTTTAATATTATAATATAATTTCCCGGGTATTACTATTGTAGAATCAAGGACATGAATTTGCTTTTAAGCATATGCTGATTTATAATTTATTTAACATTCAAAGGGAGGAATGGAAATGCACTTTGATGCCCATAAATATAATTACCCTTCAAGAAGAAATATAATATATGCAAGAAAAGGCATGGTTGCCGCCTCACATCCCCTGGCAGCACAAGCCGGCCTGGAAATGCTCAAAAAAGGTGGCAATGCCATTGATGCGGCAGTTGCTGCAGCTGCCTGCCTTACTGTAGTGGAGCCCACCTCCAACGGTATCGGGGGAGATGCCTTTGCTCTTGTATGGTCGGAAGGAAAACTCCATGGGCTGAATGCAAGCGGGCCTGCACCGGCTTCCATTCCTGCTGAAATAATCGAAAAATACCAAAACCACGGCATTCCCAAACATGGCTGGATGCCTGTCACCGTTCCCGGTATACCCTCCGCCTGGTCGGCGCTGTCAAAACGTTTTGGCAGGCTTCCTCTTTCAGATGCCCTGTCTCCTGCAGTTACTTATGCATATGAAGGACATCCTGTCGCCCCTACCGTCGCAAAATCCTGGGAAAATGCATACAGGACCTATGGAATAGCCCTGAAGGATGAATTATTCCGGCACTGGTTCGATACCTTTGCCCCATCAGGCAGAGCACCAAAGGCAGGGGAATTGTGGAGTTCTCCCGCCCATGGAAAAACCCTTCAGGAGATAGGTGAAACAAATGCCGAAAGCTTCTATCGCGGAGCCTTGGCAGAAACAATTTCTGAATTCGCCGAAAGAACCGGGGGATATCTGTCCCTGAAGGATCTTGAGTCTTTTGAACCGGAATGGGTCGAGCCCATAAGTATTAGCTATCGCGGGTATGACGTATGGGAGATCCCCCCAAACGGCCATGGAATAGTAGCCTTAATGGCTTTAAATATACTAAAGGGTTTTGATTTTGACCGAAAGGATTCCATCGAAACATATCATCATCAACTGGAAGCAATGAAGCTTGCATTTGCCGACGGAATAAGGTATATAGCGGATCACAGAAGCATGAAGGTATCTCCTGAAGAAATGCTCTCTGATAATTATGCTGCTGAAAGAAGGAAGTGTATCGACAGCAAAGCGCTGATGCCCGCGCCGGGCAGGCCTCCCGAAGGGGGCACGGTATACCTGGCGGCAGCCGACGGAGAAGGCAATATGGTATCGTATATCCAAAGCAACTATATGGGCTTTGGCTCGGGTATTGTCATCCCCGGGACAGGTATAAGCCTTCATAACAGAGGCTGTAATTTCTCCACCGATCCATCCCGTGAAAATTGCATAGCCCCGGGAAAGAAGCCTTATCATACCATAATTCCCGGATTCCTCACCAGGGAAGGCAGGGCTGTGGGTCCTTTCGGAGTAATGGGTGCATTTATGCAGCCTCAAGGCCATGTACAGGTGATTATGAATACCGTAGACTTCCATATGAATCCCCAGGATTGTCTGGATTCGCCCAGATGGCAGTGGATTGCGGAAAAGGATATTGAAGTGGAACAAGGTTTCCCCTTTGATGCTGTACAGGGTCTTATAAATAAAGGGCATAATATAAAGATCAATCCTGATTCCGGGAGCTTCGGAAGAGGACAGATCATATGGCGGGATGAGAGAAATATTTTGGTTGGCGGCACTGAACCAAGGGCAGACGGCTCAATTGCCGCATGGTAATCCGCTACATCAGAATTCTGCGGTGTATCAGGTAGTCGTGAAGCTTTTCAAATATTAGGCCTCCAAAAAACCAAACCGGGATAAAGGATAACGTGATTATCCCGTCGATAGAATATGGCCATGCACTGTAATCCCATGGACACTTTCCTATAATCTCTCTGAGAATCCATCCGGTTGTGTATTCTATTCCAAATATGATTATGGTGTACACACCTCCTCTTATCACAACCGGAGCGTTTCTTATATTATCATGGACAGGCTCTAAAAGTATCATAAGCCCGTATATCGGAAACATCCATATATAGCTCCATGTATGCATTGTTAAATCTCCCTTGAACAGGGATCCTATTCCCGTAAATATTGTCTCCGCTATCCATCCTGCCAGTCCATATATAACAAATCTTTTTTTCATACAGATATTTTCTGCATGTATGTAAAAATAATTCGTTATTTCAATTCATCCAATTCCGGCTGATCAAATATGAGCTTCTCCCCGTTATCAAGCATTATAAAGGGTATCCCTACTCTGCCGATTCTCTTGATTTCTTCAAACTCAGGCCTTGTATCCCGCAGCTTGAGATAGATTTTCAGGTTCCTCATACTGTCTGTTATATCAATATATTCATAGACAATCCCGTTATTTGAAAGAAACTCTTTCAATGGCTGACAATCCGGTCAATGCCTGCTGCCGAATACGGTTATTTTTCTCATTCTACATGCCTCCTTATTGTTTAATATTTTAATTATAAGCATATTTTATAAAATATTAAATACTATAATACTGTTGCCATAATCTTTTAGAAAGGAAGATACATATTGGAATTAAAAGAGCCTCTTATATGCACAAAATGCAGCGGCCGCCATTTTACCGTAAAACGCGAAGCCACTTATTTATATAGTTATGACCTTGAGAACAAAAATTCCGAAGCACTGCCTTTTTTATTCGACAACAGAGAGCTTGTAGATAGTCATGAATATCTGCAATGCGAACAATGCGGTGCAAGGTTTCCCTGTACCCTGGATGAGTACAACAGTACAATTAATTTCACCATTGAGCAAAAGGCCGTGAGATCGGATCATGTAACAAATCCGGAGTTCCTGGGATGATCCTCCTCTCAAAAAGTTAAATAATTATCAAGGGGTTGTAAATATTTACTAAGTATTGTATTATTAAGTTAGTAATTAAATAATGCTGAACCAGATGAAAATGGCGAGAGATACCTTAATAAGGTAGCCGAAGAAGCAATGTGAAGGGCAGCCCATCTTTGCAGACACTTTCAGGCAAAAGGATCGCCACCGGATGGTACTCTGAAGAGACCGTTTATCGGCGCCGTAGGAGAAATACATTGACATGTAGAAGCTCTCAGGCAAAGGAACAGAGGGATATAATGGCACATATGTTTATCGTGCTATTATATCCCTTTTTAATTTGGATAACATATTACTAATTATAAAAAAGGCTTATATTGAAGCATATTAACAACCAAGGAAGCCTTTTTTGAAACTCGTTTACGGCGCATGATAAATTAAGGTGGAATATATGCGCCTACTCATTATAAAAAGGAGGATTATTTTATGAGCGAACCAAAAAAAACGTCCCTTTACAATGTCCACGAAAAATGCGGCGGAAGAATTATTGATTTCGCCGGATGGGCATTGCCGGTACAGTATGAAGGTATAACAGCAGAGCATGAGGCAGTGAGGAATTATGCCGGAATGTTTGATGTGTCACACATGGGTGAGGTTGAGGTCAAGGGACCCCAGGCAACAGACTTTGTACAGAACCTGGTCACCAATGATGTATCGGTAATGAACGAAAACCAGGTCATTTATGCAATGATGTGCTATCCCAACGGAGGCATAGTGGACGACCTTCTGGTCTACAAGCACACAAATGAATTTTATTTGCTTGTAATCAATGCCAGCAACGTAGATAAGGACTTCCAATGGATGAAGGATAATGTCGGGAGCTTTGATGCGGAGCTTAAAAATATTTCCGAGGATGTATCGGAAATAGCCCTGCAGGGGCCAAAAGCGGAAGAAATACTGCAGGAGCTCACCGATACAAATCTTTCTGATATAGCCTTCTTCTACTTCAAGGCGGATGTCAAAATTGCAGGTAAAAACTGTCTTGTATCCCGTACCGGCTACACCGGCGAGGATGGCTTTGAAATCTATATGAAGCATGAAGACTCAGGGCATGTATGGGATAAAATACTTGAAACGGGCAAGGATAAAGGTGTAAAGCCAGCCGGGCTTGGCTGCAGGGATACCCTCAGATTTGAGGCCAACCTTCCATTATACGGAAATGAGCTGTCGCCGGAAATTACTCCTTTGGAAGCAGGCTTCGGAATGTTTGTAAAGCTGAGTAAACCCAGCTTTATAGGTAAGGAAGCTCTGGTAAAGCAGAAGGCAGAAGGCCTGAAAAGGAAGATAGTCGGATTTGAGATGGAAGGACCGGGAATTCCAAGGCATGGATATGATGTCCTGTCTGACGGCAAGGTTATCGGCTTTGTAACGACCGGCTACAGTTCACCTACCCTTAAGAAGAATATTGGCCTTGCAATGGTTGATATCGAATACTCCGAGCTTGGTACGCCAATAGAAATACAGATAAGGAAAAATGCCGTAAAAGCCAGGGTCGTTGACAGAAGATTCTATACTAAGAAGTACAAAAAATAAATCAAAAATATATTTATCAGGAGCATTCCTGTAAAGAAAAACAATGAACTTTGAAAAAGTAGACGCCTGACACTAAAATAGTATTGTGCTGATCCAGACAAGAAAGGCACAAAACTAAAATAATGGAGGCGTCATATATGAAGCG
>JAKJBT010000105.1 GCA_022706865.1 Bacillota bacterium | reverse complement strand
GGACCCTGTTTGACCATATCTCCTCCGAATTCTCCGTTTTCCCTCCGCTGGTAGAGTGGAAAACCGCATCGATAAGCTTATTATCATAGACTATTACCTCTCCCGCTGTCCCGTATACCGCATCCTTAAGCTTATCCAGATCCTTTTTCACTGAAGCCGGATCCCTGTATGCCTGGCAGTGAGTGGAGTCTGAACATATCTCCGCTCCCTGGTGCTTGCTGCAGCCGCT
Source organism: Bacillota bacterium (assembly GCA_022706865.1). Next base: position 4,882 of record JAKJBT010000105.1, on the reverse strand, counting down.
GCCTCCAAACTGCCTCATCCTGAGCATTGTATATGTCCTTGCTGCCAGTGCCTGGGCCTTAAGGGCTTCAGGATGAAAACTCGCAGGCATTTCTCCTGCTACAACACCTAATACATAGTCCTCCAGATTCATTGTCACAATCCTATCCGTATCGCACATATAGACATCTATGGGCAGATCCTCCTCGGGCGCTTCCTTTTTCCCCGGTTCCTCCCCCCTGTCCCGCACAAGGAGCAATGGAATGGCAAACAGAAATATCATTAGTATTGCAATGGCTGCGGCCAACTTCTTCAATAACCGTACCCCCCTTAAAAATAGTTGTATGTATATGTCTTTACTTCTATCTATATTTATTTTTAAGGAGGCAATTATATGATAGATGAAATTAACAATATAAAACCCGGTGCTGCTGCACCGGGAGTTATTATTCCTCTGATCTTCTTATATCCGCACCAAGCTTTTTCAGTTTTTCCTCAATCCTTATATACCCTCTGTCCAAATGATACACATCATTTATTTCCGTCCTTCCCTCCGCACAGAGTCCGGCGATGACCAATGCGGCCCCCGCTCTCAGGTCGGTGGCCCTGACCTTTGCTCCGCTGAACTTTTCACAACCCTCGATTATTGCGCTTCGCCCATCCACCTTTATATTTGCCCCCATCAGCTTCAGTTCATTGATGTGCATGAACCTGTTTTCGAATACCGTTTCGGTAGCAATGCTTGTTCCTTTGGCCAGGCACATTGCTGTCATCATCTGAGACTGCATGTCGGTAGGGAACCCCGGATAGGGCATTGTCTTTATATCCACTGAATTCAAACGCCCCGCTGCCCTTACCCTTATAGCCCTTTCATATTCCTGTACTTCAGCACCCATCTCCTTCAGCTTTGCAGTAACCGGTTTCAAATGTTCCGGCACTACCCCCTCCACTATCACATCTCCTCCGGTAGCCGCCGCCGCAACCATATAAGTTCCGGCTTCTATCCTGTCCGGTATTGCCGTGTGGGCAGTACCCTTCAATTCTTTTACACCTTCGATTCTTATCGTATCGGTGCCGGCCCCTTTTATCACCGCTCCCATCTTGCTTAAAAAACTTGCCAGATCCACTATTTCAGGCTCCTCCGCCGCATTTTCGATGGTTGTTGTACCATCTGCCAGGCAGGCTGCCATCATCAGGTTTTCAGTAGCGCCTACGCTGGGAAAGTCCAAATATATTGTCTCTCCCTTCAGTTTTTCGGCATATGCCTCAATATAGCCGTGTCCCAATGTAATGTTTGCCCCCATCAGGGAAAATCCTTTAAGATGCAGGTCTATCGGCCTTGTGCCAATGGCGCAGCCTCCCGGAAGGGAAATCTTTACCTTGCCTATCCTTGCCAGCATGGGGCCCATAATAAGAAATGATGCTCTCATCTTGCGGACCAGCTCATAGGTTGCCTCGCAGCTGCTAATGCTTTCAGCTTTAATGGCCAGGCTGCTGTTGGTCCGCTCCGCCTCAGCCCCGATAGACCTCACAACCTCTTCCATTATATCTACATCATCCAGGTAAGGAACTTCGTCCAGCACACAAGTATCCGGCGTCAGCAGGGACGCTGCAATTACAGGGAGTATGGCATTTTTTGCACTGTGTACCTTTACTTCACCTTTAAGTGCGCATTTATCTTCAATTATTAATTTTGTCAAAATTTTTCCTCCCTAATATCCCATAGGTATCAACGGCGTACCTATCCAGATGTAGGTTCTGTCGTCATAGGAACTGTACCTCATGGCCAGTTGTACATTCACTCTGGCATCATCCGACATCACATGCCTTCCTACACTGCTGCTGAAGGCGGATATGCTTTTAAGCTCCTCATTTTCCATTCCTTCCACTTTCCTGGCATTAATGGACTGCAGTGCTGTCCTTGACTTTTTATCGGTATCCTCCTCATCCAGCCTGCCTTTATAAGTGCCTACTATGCAGCTGCTGAAATTCATTGAGCCTTCCGGCCTCTGCATGGCATCAATTATATTCTGCCTCTCGGCTGTAAGCTCCTGATAGCTCTTGTCTATGGAAACATCTATGACAGCATAAGTCTCTCCGATCATTTCCTGTTTTATTGACTCTATGGCTATACTATAGGCCCTGTTTCCCTTGAAACAGGACACCACTATCTTATTCAAACCTCTGCCGCTTTCATCATTTTTAACAACCGTGACCTTGTCCGGCTCAATCCGGCAGACTATCCTGTTCATTTCGGCCTCTATCTGCTCTATATCCATAAACCTGTTGTTAAGCTTTGTCCAGCAGCTTATGGTGCTTTCCAGCACATCTGCTCCGGTACTTCTGAATGAAGTAACAAGTGCCTCTTCTTCAGTCAGAGCTTCAAATGGTTTTTCAGCTGCGTCAAAGCTCCCCACCGAAAATAGAACACAGATTATCAACAGTAAAATTTTCTTCCTCATATTGATACCTCCCATTCTTTTAAATTATTGCCCCATGAGAGGATTTATATTCAGCTTAAAAAACGAAAAAGGCGGCAATTTATTGAAATGCTCCTCCTTATGGTGCACAGTATAATAATAAAAACTGTCAACCATAAAGAGGAGCATATCATATTTGCCGTCTCTTTCGCTCTCTATTAATTGTTTTTATACATTCATAACCTTAAGGTCTTCTGATATAATAAGCTCCGCCTCTGTTGCATTTATTACTTCCTCCACCGTTGTCTCGGGTGCCAGTTCTGTAAGAAGCAGCCCCTTGGGTGTTACTTCTATAACTGCCATGTCGGTGACTATAAGGTCAACCTCTCCTGCGGCAGTCAAAGGAAGATTGCATTTTTTCAATATCTTCGGAGCTCCTTTTGCTGTATGTTCCATGGATATTATGACCTTCCTGGCTCCTGCAACCAGGTCCATGGCCCCGCCCATACCGGGCACCATTTTACCGGGGATCATCCAGTTGGCAAGATTCCCTTCCTGGTCTACCTGAAGAGCACCCAGTACAGTTACATCAAGGTGCCCTCCCCTTATTATGGTAAAGGACATGGCGCTGTCGAAAAATGCACCTCCGGGAACCACACTTGACGGAAGCCCCCCTGCGTTAACTATATCGGGATCTTCCTTCCCGGGCTCGGGATTCGGCCCCAGGCCTATGAATCCGTTTTCTGAATGAAGCAATATGTCAATTCCTTCAGGAATATAATTAGCTACCAATGTAGGCATACCAATGCCAAGATTGACCAGGTCCCCGTCCTTCAGTTCCTGCGCAACTCTCTTGACAATAACTTCCCTTTTTCTATCCTTATCCTGGATCACTTGATTCACTCCTTTACATATTTATTGTGTAATTACATCCACAAATATCGACGGGGTCATCACATCAGTCGGATCCAGCTCTCCCACTTCAACTATTTTCTCAGCTTCAACTATGACCAAATCCGCTGCCGTCGCCATGAGAGGATTGAAATTCCTTGTAGCCTTCTTATAATAAATGTTCCCCTTCTTATCCACAATGCTGCCTTTAAGCAGTGCCACATCAGCCTTCAAAGGAAGCTCCAGCAGATATTCTATGCCGTTTACGGTTATCTTCTCCTTGCCCTCTTCCACCACAGTACCGATGCCCGTGCGGGTAAGTATTCCGCCAAGTCCCGCTCCGGCTGCTCTTACTCTCTCTGCGAGGGTTCCCTGTGGAACCAGTTCAACCTTCAGTTCGCCGGCATTCATCTGCCTGCCGGTTTCGGGATTTGTCCCTATATGGGATACTATTATCCTGCTTACTACCCTGTTTACCACCCATTTGCCCACTCCCTTGTCAGGAAAGGCAGTATCATTGCAAATCAGTGTAAGATCCTTTATACCCTTTGCAATAACCGCATCAATCAGCTTTTCAGGAGTCCCAGCACCGATAAATCCTCCGACTGCAACAGTCATGCCGTCTTTTATATAGCTTGCTGCCTCATCGATAGTCCTGATTTTGTCCACAACTCCACCTCCAAAGTATTAATGTACTGCAGCTAATATAAGCAAGTAGTATGCCAATAAAAAAGAACACCATGTATGGTGTCCCCACGTAGGGTCGCCATATATGGCGACTCTTCCTATAGCCAATATTTCGGCATACTATATGTTTATGAATTTCCTATTGCCGATTATTCGGCACGAAATCCTCCGGCCTTTTATCCGTCACCCCAAAATAATAAAGAAGAGCGGCGATTATCCTTTCTGATGCATGGCCGTCACCATAGGGATTGACGGCATTAGCCATTCTGCGGTATTCCTTTTCATCCGTCAGCAGAGTATCCGCAAGCCTGAAGATATCCTCCTCCTTCACTCCTGCAAGCTTCAGGGTTCCGAACTCTATAGCCTCCGGCCTTTCAGTCTCGCACCTCAGCACCAGCACCGGCTTGCCGAGAGAAGGGGCCTCTTCCTGAAGGCCTCCCGAGTCTGTCAGCACCATATAGCACTTCCCCATAAGGTTGTGCATCTCATCAACATCCAAAGGCTCCAGCAAGTGCACCTGCGGAATGCTTCCCAGTATGCCGTACACAGTCTCCCTAACGGCGGGATTCTTATGGACCGCATATACGATCTCAACGTCTTCATGGCTATGGGCAATTCTCTTCAGAACCTTGCAAATATTCTCAAGGGGCTCCCCCAGATTCTCACGCCTGTGGGCTGTCACCATAATTATCCTCTTTTTGTCATAATCAAGCTTCTTCAGTTCTTCGGTATAAAACCTGAAATCCTTTTTCACCGTAGTCTTCAAAGCATCTATAGCGGTATTTCCGGTTACGAATATGTTTTCTGACCGCACTCCTTCCCTCAGAAGGTTTGCCTTTGAAACAGACGTGGGAGAGAAATGAATATCGGCTATTGCTCCGGTAAGCTTCCTGTTCATTTCCTCCG
>JAKJBT010000021.1 GCA_022706865.1 Bacillota bacterium | reverse complement strand
GGCGTCCAAGCACATCCAGCTTGCCATACAGGAACATATAACTGTTTGAAGGATGATAGTACTTTTTATGGAAGGAAATAAACTCCTCCTGTGTAAGCTCCGGTATCACCTCAGGGTCGCCCCCGGATTCGTAACCGTATGGGCTGTCCGGGAACAAGGTCTCCTGGAGCTTTCTCGAAAGCACGGATTCCGGTGATGAGAGTGCCCCCTTCATTTCATTATATACGACACCCTTGTATCTTAGTTCCTCGGAAGTGTCTTCCAGCTCATAGTGCCAGCCTTCCTGCTTAAGGATCTCCGGATATTTGTATATGTTTGGATGGAACACTGAATCCAGATAAACATCCATCAGGTTCTCAAAGTCCTTGTCGTTCCTGCTCGCCACCGGATACATCGTCTTGTCACCGAAGGTAAAAGCATTCAGAAAGGTATTCAGGGAGCCTTTCACCAGTTCTACGAAGGGCTCTTTTGTGGGAAACTTCCTGGAGCCGCAGAGCACGGAATGTTCCAGTATATGGGGCAGTCCCGTACTGTCCCTGGGGGGCGTTCTGAAAGTAATCGAAAACACCTTGTTGTCATCTTCATTTTCCATATAAAATAGTCTGGCTCCGCTCTTTTCATGTCTAAAAAGCCTGACTTTCGAATTTGCCTCCTTGACATCCTTTTCCTCAATCAACCGGAAACCGTGATATATATCACCAATTTTAAATTGCATCTCTTCCCAGCCTCCAAAAAAATAATTTATCATTAATCAATATTATAATATATGCCTGCCATATTTTACATGCTATTATGTGAACACTACCTCACATATAGATGAGTACGCCGTGCAAAAGCGGTTCTTTTCCACCGCTGCTTGATCCAAGGTATCACATAATAGTCCAGGCCGAAAGCCCTGCCTGCGCCGCCGAACATTGCAATACCGGCAAATATATGCCAGAATATTTCAGAGCCTGCCATTGCCGACAGTATAAAATTCAGGCACAGAAATATGGAGCCCAGAGATGCAAGTATGGTGAATAAACCTGCAATAAGTGCAAGGCCTATGGCTACCTCCGTAAGTACAATCAGGACCTGGAACAGGTAAGCATTTGGCTCTATAAAGGTTTCCATGAACCACTGAAATGCCCGGGGGGGCTCTTTAAGCAGCGGTTCCGGATAATACTGTGTAACCTGGGTTGCGTTAGTTACGGCATCGGTGGATTCCAGGGGCACATCTTCAGGCCTCGGCATTGCCGAAATAAAGCTCTTCCCAGGGTCAAGCCAACCCTCATTTATTTTCTTCACACCTTCAATGAGCCATATAACACCTAGATATACCCTGAGTATGGCCAGCCACAGTATAGGGGTCCTGGCGGACAAATGTCCTCCCAATATGGACCTGCCCTCCCTCACATAAATAAATTCATGCATTATATAATCCCATATCCTTGCAAATCCCCCCACCCCATATTGATAGTGGATATTTACCAGGTGCTTCAATGCCATTGCGAAGAATCCCTGCATGGATCTTCCCCCTATGTTGGCTACTGCGTACCGGCCTCCTATGGATACCATGAAACCGTGGTAATTGGACTTGAAGGGCTTTTTATCCTTCTTATCAATTGATGCAAGTATGTTATGCACCGCTGTTTCTGCTGTCTGGAGTGCCGCTTCTACGATCTGGGGGATTGGCTTCTTTCCGCCTTTACCGTCCGGCTCCTCATAGAATGCATTGTCGCCTACGGCAAAGACATTTTGGTAATCTACCGACTGCATGTACTCATTTACCTGTATCCTCCCCCTGCCTCCGTGAGTAAGCTCTGTTTTGGCAGCAAAGTCACTCCCCTGCACACCGCAGGTCCAGATGAGGGTCCTGGTAGGTATCTCTCTTCCGTCCTTCAATAATATGGATTCCTTTTTTACCTCTGTTATGGGTGCTGATGTTATTATTTCAACATCATGCCTCTTCATATATCTTTCGGATTTCTTTATGAGCCTCTCATTGAGTATCGGGAGTATACTGCCCATTGCCTCCACAACCATAAGGCTCACTTCCCTGCTGTCAATTTCATATTCCCTGCAAAGCTCCTTTCTCCACTCCAGAAGCTCCCCCATTGTCTCTATCCCCGTAAAGCCTGCACCCGCTACGATAAATGTAAGCATTGACCTTCTTCTGTTTTGGTCCTTTTCTGTCCTGGCTTTGTCAAACATATTTTTCACATGTTCTCTGATCCTTATTGCGTCTTCAAAGGACCATAGGGTAAAACCGTTTTCCTTTACTCCCGGTGTTCCGAAAAAAGCAGGTTCTGCTCCGGTATCTAAAATGAGATAATCGTATGAATAGCTTTCTGATTCTGACTCAAGCTTCTGGCCCTTAAAATCTATGTTCTTGATTTCCTCTGTTGCCACATGAACCCCTGATGCGCCGAATATCTCCCTAAGGTCTATCTGTACCGACTCAGCTTCTACCCTGTTTCCTGCCACCTCATGGAGCTCCGTCATCAATGTGTGATATGGCTTTTTATCCACCAGCAGTATGCTTATATCCGTTCTTTTTCGGGCAGCCTTGCTTAAAAGCCTTGCTGCATGAACTCCTCCGTAGCCGCCGCCGATTATTGCTATCCGCTTTGTATCTTTTCCCATTTTATCAAGATTCACTTCCTTATGATTTTAAATACAATCAATATGAAGTATTCCACAAATGCTCTCGCAATATGAATTCATTAAGTCACATTCTTCTTATATAAAAAGAGTATCGAAGACTACTTATTCAGCAGTTTTACGATACTCCTCTAAGAATTCAGCAAGCTTTATATCTTCTATCTCTTTTCCCCCATAAAGAAAAGTGCCACTACACCCGGCCCGGTATGGGCTCCTATAACCGGCCCTACATGATTTATTATTACATCCTTTACATTATATTCCTTTAGTATCATTTCCTTAAGATATTCCGCATCCTCGATACAATCCCCGTGGCTGATGGCAATTACCTGCTCCTCAGGAGCCGTTATATTCTCCTGAAGCATTTCAAAAAGCGTCTTAATGGATTTCTTTCTTCCCTTAACCTTTGATATCGGTATCAGCCTTCCCTCGTCATCAACCTTAAGAACAGGTTTGATATCAAGGAGTGTGCCCAGAAAAGCGGCCGTTCCGGATAGCCGTCCTCCTCTTTTCAGATGCCCCAAATCATCTACCGTAAACCAATGGTTCATCTTGAGCTTATTTGTCTCAAGCCAGCTTACCACTTCATCTTTTGAAGCTCCTGCCTTTAGCATCTCATTTGCATAGTAGGCCAGGAGTCCTTCCCCGAGGGAGGCGCTCTTACTGTCAACGATTGTTATATCAGCATCCTTGAATTCTTCCATAACCGTATCCCTTGCGATATATGCGCTGCTGAGGCTTCCGCTCAAAGCAGAGGAAAAACCCAGATATACAACTGATTTGCCTTCTGCTGCATACTTCTTGAAAATCTCAGTATATTCATAAACGTTGACCTGTGCCGTTGAAGGCATTTCACCATTTCTCACTGCATCGAAAAAATCTCTATAGCTGATAGACTTGCCAAAGTCGTCCTTGTATTCCTGATCCTTGAAGTTGCATACAAGACTTACAAAAGGTATCTCATTTTTATCCACATAACTGCGCGGAAGGTCTGTGCAGGAATCAATCAATAGTACTGTATCCATCATGTTCTCACCTCTCTGCAATATTATATTACTATAGTAACCATTTTTAAGGTATAAATCAATAAGACAATCAGCCTTCAGGGCAAATGGATTAAATTATGGCACTTCCTGCTTTCTCCCGCTTTGTATTTTCTCTGTCTTCATACTTTTCAAGTCCAAACATCAAAACAGCAGTCATGGCCGTAAATATTCCAATAAAAATCCATGCTTTTTCTATGCTTATAAAATTCAGGATCCTGCCCATAGCCATGGGGCCAACCGTATAGCCCGTACCTGCTATGGTAGTCAATACTGCACTCATCCTGCCCCTGTGCGATGCCGGTGTATGATTCACTATGAAAGGCATGACACTTATTGTCAATAGCACTTCTCCCAAAGTGAAAATCAGTATGGAGACAAAGAAATACTGAAGCTTGTATATCAACCCCAGCATTCCGAAGCCTATGGCATAAAGCAATATGCCGTGGACCATGATTCTGATGCTTCTTGTTTTTCTTGTCAGCCTGGTCAGAATCGGAGTAAATAACATGACCACCAATCCGTTGAAGCTTGCCATCCATCCAAAATACTGGGCACCCATTTCACCGAAGTTCTTTATGGAATGCAGGGGCATCATAAAATTCCACTGGGAATATGAAAATTCATATCCCAATGCAATAATTGAGAAATAAACAAGAATAGGCCTTCTGAGCAGCACTGAAATAATCGAGCCCTTTTCCCTTCTTTCAAGCTTCCTGCTTTCATCCGTTATATCATTCTCTGTACTTCCTATGGTCTCATTGATGAAAAAATAAATAAGACCTGTTGCTATAAGCGCAGTTGCTGCATCTCCTATGAATACAAGGGGCAGGTATCTCCTGTAAAGGAAGCCTCCGAATATTGGGCCGACAGCAAAGCCTATGTTCCATCCAAGATAGCTTAATGAATAAGCCTTTGTTCTGTTTTCCGGCGTGGTAAGGTCGGCTATCAGTGAATCATGTGCGGGTCCCGCCACATACATGAACGTACTTGCCCCCAGGATGACATATATAAGCTGCATGGATGGCTTAATAAAACCACAGGACATATACAACAAAGCCCCAAGGGTTCCGAATATTATTATAAGATGCTTCCTCCCAAAGGTATCGGCAAGCTTTCCTCCAAGAATTGAAGCCACGGGATAAACCATGCTGTTCAGACTCAGGAAAAATCCCGCAGACTCGTTAGACAAGCCTATCCTGTCAGTCATTATTATTGTCATCAGAGGCATTACAAAGCAGCCCATGGCATTCACTATACGTGATATGAATATTATGTATATTTCCCTCGGCATACCCCTATAAGGGCTGATCAAGTCCTTTAACAATGACATATGTACTTCCCCTCTCATAAAAAATAAAAGCCATGGAACAAACACATCCCATGGCCAAACATTTCACGGTGTCTCCTCCTTAGAGCAGCCCGCATTTATACATCCATCAATCCTGGAAAACTCCCAAAGCAGGCTGCGGCACAATAATATTGTTTTTTATTTCTGCAACTATACCAATTTTCATATTCGCAACCTCCTTTTCCATTTTTTTACCTTGTAAGTATACTCCAGTCCCTTCATTACTGTCAACCAGCAAATAAAATTGTAATACAATATTAATAATATTAATTATACAACGGTGCCTAATGCTTCGCATTGGCAGGCTCTATATTGATTCTTCTGCCTTTTATCTGGTTATCCTTCATTATCCTTATTACATCACCGGCATATTCTCTCGGCACTTCAACAAAGGTGTATTTGTCATATATGTCAATGCTTCCTATTAGGTTTCCGGGAATACCTGTTTCCCCTGCAATGCCTCCAACAATATCCCCCGGTCTTATTTTCTGATTTCTGCCGATGTTGATGAACAGTCTTACCATTCCATCCTCTGCTCCGGTGTTATCAAAATCAGTTTCCTCATGCTGCACTTCCTTATCCTTATTCCCGATAGCCATCTTAAGAAGTGCTGCGGCAATTTCAATACTGGTATAGTCTTCTCGTGCCAGCCTTTCTATAATACTAATATACTGGCTGAGATCATCTTCATCCATGATTTCTATTACTTTATCCAAAAATAAATTTGTCCTTACCTCTTCTACATCTTCTGAAGAAGGTGCCTTCTGCAGGGTAATCTTTGCCTTTGCATACCTCTGAATATCTCTTAATTTAAATATCTCTCTGCCCACAACAAAGGTAAAAGCCCTTCCTCCTCTGCCGGCTCTGGCTGTCCGTCCTATTCTGTGTACATAATCCTCTTCATCCTGGGGGAGATCATAGTTGAATACTGCTTCTATATCATCCACATCTATACCTCTTGCAGCAACATCAGTAGCTACCAGTATATCTACAGTTCCGTTCCTGAATTTTGACATCACCCTGTCTCTCTGAGCCTGCTTTAAATCTCCATGGAGACCGTCCGCAAAATACCCCCTGCCTTGTAATTCCGCCACCAGTTCGTCTACCTTTCTTTTTGTATTGCAGAAAACCAGCGAAAGCTTTGGATTATACATATCAATAAGTCTTGACAGCACTTCGAGTTTTGTCTTTTCCTTCACCTCAAAATATACCTGTTCAACCTTGGGTACTGTCAGTTCCTTATGCACCACCATTACGTGTTCCGGATCCTTCTGAAACCTTTTAGTAAGCTCCAGAATCGGCTTGGGCATAGTTGCTGAGAAAAGCATCGTCTGCCGCTCCTCCGGAACAGCCTTTAATATGGTAACTATATCATCTATGAATCCCATATCCAGCATTTCATCTGCCTCGTCCAGCACTACCATTCTGACCTTGTCAATTTTCAGTGTCCCTCTGTTCATATGATCCATAACCCTGCCGGGCGTCCCTACAATGATTTGAGGCTTTCTCTTCAAAGCCTTTATCTGCCTGTCGATAGGCTGGCCGCCGTATATGGGAAGTATCTCTACTCCCCTTTTGAACTTGGACAATTCCCTGATTTCTTCAGCGACCTGTATTGCAAGCTCTCTGGTTGGGCATAACACAATCCCTTGGACTGTCTTTTCGCCTTGGTTAAGCTTTTCCAGAATCGGTATGCCGAAAGCAGCTGTCTTGCCGGTTCCTGTCTGAGCCTGGCCTATTATGTCCCTTCCTTCCATTATGTAGGGAATAGATTGGGCTTGAATCGGAGTCGCCTCTTCAAAACCTTTATTTTCTATTGCCTTTAAAATCTCACCGGATAAATTTAATTCTTCAAACCTCAGATTTTTCATTTACTACCATCCAATCTTTTTAATGTAACTATATAACAATACATTTATTATGCTCAAAATGCAACTTATTTTTTCATATTTGAAGAATAATGCGAAACTCATAATCGATATCTCAAATTTTCGTAAATTTATGATATAATGTGTATGGTTATACACTACAGTCTTGAGAATTTATACAAAAGAAAGGAAGTATCGTGATGAGTCTGGAAAGTGTAAGAAAATATTTTCAAGAGAATGGTCTTACGGACCTGCATATACTGGAGACGGATGCAAGCACTGCAACTGTCGAGCTTGCGGCAAAAGCCCACGGTGTTGCACCTGCACTTATTGCAAAAACAATGGCCTTTGGATTGAAAGACAGAAATATTCTTATAGTTGCAAGGGGTGACGCAAGAATAGACAATCGCAAGTTTAAGGACTGCTTTCACGAAAAAGCCTCAATGCTTAGCCCGGAAGAAGTGCTGGAAGCAACCGGTCATGCAGTGGGAGGAGTATGCCCCTTCGGTCTCAAGAATCCCATGGATATTTACCTGGATGTTTCAATGAAGGAATTTGAAGTTGTATATCCTGCAGCAGGATCTGCAAATTCAGCTGTAAAAATAACCCCCGACAGGTTGCAGGAAGTAACCGGCGGAGTCTGGATTGATGTATGCAAATAATAATATCCTTATTTACTGAATATTTTTTGCATCCTTAATCATTGCTTTTACAATTTCTAAAGCATCGTCAATATAATTTGGGATTGGCTTTGTTTCTATCCCGGCGACAGTAACATTACATCTGCTCATAGGAATAAGTATCTTTTTTGCCGGGCTCTCCGCTATAGCCTTTGCCATAAGCGGTGTCAGCTCACCCAGCAGCGAATTTGCGCTGATTATCCCTATAGGGCCCAAAATAATATCCACCTTGCAGGCGTTATAAATAATGGCATTCTCTCCTGTTGCACCTTCATCGGCGCCTGCTTTCAACATTAATGAGGTTGCCAGGGAGTTGGTTCCTAATGCGACGATTTCAACACTATCTTCAAGCTTCTGTCTGAATCTCTCAACAATAGCTTTACCAATTCCCCCGCCTTGCCCGTCAATTACTGCGATTCTCATTTTATTCCTCCGGTTATTTATCAAAATTTCATTTACATCAAAGGTGCGAATATTTTAAGGATTGTTCTGCCTAACTTTTTGTAACGCATTTCGCCTCTGCAATTACCCAAAGTAATCTTTTGGCAGATTTCCAAGGTTTTAAGGAAATCCTCCTTCACTTCAGAAATACTCTTTGTCTTATACATCCAGACACCGCATTCAAAGTGAAGAAACAGGCTGCGGTAATCCAGGTTTATTGTCCCGACTACTGCATACATATCATCCACTACAAAGGTTTTTGCATGGACAAAGCCCGGTGTATACTCATATATAGCAACTCCGCTTTCCAATAATGCTTCATAGTTACATCTCGATACGGAATGAACATACCATTTATCCGGAATATGAGGGGTTATGATACGGACATCCACGCCTCTTTTTGCTGCCATGCAAAGAGCTGAATTCATCTCATTATCAAGTATCAGGTATGGTGTATTTATATAGATATAGCTTTCAGCTTCACCTATCAGATTAAGGTATACCGTTTCACCTACGGCTTCATCATCAAGAGGACTGTCGGCAAAAGGCTGTACATAACCTTTGGATTCAATGTGCCCCATATCCCCGGAAACCGGCCTGAATTTTTCAAAATCTTCATCTTCTTTTCTGAGAAAGCTCCACATGGAGAGGAACATAACAGTAAGGCTCCATACTGCATCCCCTTGAACGGCAATAGATGCGTCCTTCCAGTGTCCATACTTTTCATAAGCATTGATGTATTCGTCTGCAAGATTGATCCCCCCCGTAAAGGCTATGCGTCCGTCAATTACTGCAATTTTACGGTGGTCACGGTTGTTGAGGCGGATAGACAGAACCGGTATGAAGGGATTGAATACACAACACTTTATTCCCATGCTTTCCAGTTCCTTTTCATAGCCATAGGGCAAAGTTAATATACAGCCTACATCATCGTAGATAACGCGGACATCTACCCCCTGCTTCACTTTTTCTTTCAGTATTTCCAGAATAGTATCCCACATAACACCTTTATTAATAATAAAATATTCAAGGAAAATATAGCGCTCCGCTTTTCTCAATTCCTCCAGCATGCGTTCAAACTTTCTCTCACCTGGTGTAAGGTATTCTGTGCTTGTATTTGTATAAATCGGACAGGCAGAATAGTTGACAATATACTTTGCCTGATTGGCAGCGCTTCTGTCTTCCTGCTCAAGCTGATTAAGAATTGCCTGATCCTGTGCAAGATTATCCTGCATTTTGTCGGCAATTTCTTTCATTTTTCTTTTATTTCTTTTGCTGGACTTATTTCCCCCAAACATCAGGAAAAAAAGCCCGCCGAAAATAGGAAACATCATGATCGGAATGATCCAGGCAAGCTTATAGGCATGATTACTCTTGCCATTGACAATTCCTAGCACAACCAATAAGCTGAGAAAAGTACAAATGGCATAGAACTGCACAAAATAATTGCTGAACCTCCATATCATAATAACAAGGACAAGAATCTGAATTAATATGGCGGTTCCGACCAAAACAACTCTGCTTAACAACATTCTTAATATTTTGTTCATACTAATGACCTCTACAATCAAAAACACTGAAACACCGGTAACAGTCCTTCCGGTCTTGCACCTGCTCCGAAATATAGTGTTCTTATTTTTATTATACAATTTTATTTAAAACATAGCAAAGAGAATCATCGGGCTGCTGTTGCCACCGGCTGTTGCTTCCGAACGCTGCCATGTCCACAGCAATGTTTACATTATGCATTCAAGTCTGACAGATAAAGAACTGCAGCAAATAAAAAGCATATTGGATGATGAAGGGCATAAGCTTTACATTGTATCAATTAAAGATGAATATTTCAAGGATGCACCCGTAGTTATGCATTACAGTAAAGAAATGTATTATAGGTTATTGGCATTCAAATTTCTGCCCCAGGAAGTGGACAAGATTCTTTATTTGGATCCTGATATATTAATTATAAACAGTGTAAAAAAGCTTTATGATACTGAACTAAATGAATATCTCTTTGCAGCGGCATATCATGACAGGATATCTGTCAGAAAAATTAATAAAATAAGGCTAAGGCCCTATGATATTGAAGCTTATTACAACTCCGGAGTGCTTCTCTTCAATTTGAAGCGTCAAAGGGAAATAATATAGGGCAGCCTTAAATTAATAACAGCCCGCTTTATCCTTGTTTATTCTGAAAGATTTATTATCGATAGCTCGCTGTACTGCCAATATGCCATCAAGGTGATCGTATTCATGCTGAATCAATTCTGATATATCCCCTTCAGGCTCAAAAACACAATCCTTCCACTCCAGATCCTTATAATAAACCCTGCACTTCTTATATCTGGATAATCTTACTTCCAATCCGGGAAAGCTCATGCAGTCATCCCACATTTCAAATTTTTCATCGCCAACCGGCTCAAGCTTTGGATTAATCAATGCAATTTCTTTATCATCAAAATTCATATAGATTATCCGAAAAAGCTCATTTATCTGAGGTGCAGCTATAGCTCTTCCAAAGCCGTATTTTTTTCTGAAATCCATCATAGTATCATGCAAGTCATTGACAACATGTTTTGCCTTGTCGATTTCTTCCTTCGAGATCTCTTTGGATATATTGTATAGATTTTCATTCCCCAGCAGCAATATCTCTCTGACAGCCATAATCTTCCCTCCTTGATGTTGAGGCCTGTGTTTTGAGGACATCCTTTTGCCTCGTTATATATATTAATATATATTATACAGTTTTAATCAAGTCATGGCAAAAGAACCTTTATTATCTTAGTATTATTTTTTCTGTCCCGGACAGATTAATATTGTAGGAACATAACGGTTGAGCCAAGACTCATATATGCTCCTTAGCAGGGGCGTGTATGGGTCGGCCAAAGATTGTATACGGGTCGAAAGGCTCGTATACAGTCGGAGGGAAGATCCTGTATGGTAAGGAAAGGTTCTGTTATAGTCGACTACCCTTGATTATAGTAGGATCCCAACTTATCATACAGGGTCGAGCTAAGATTATGCAGAGTGCCGTAATGGTCATATACAGCCGAGAGGTTGTATGTGGCTGTGCAGGTACTCTGCATGGTCGAACGAACCATCATTGCAGGTGGTGAACTGCTTGGTCATGGTCGAAAGATCATGGCTGGGTAATAATCTATCTGCATTGGTGCAAGGTAGATCGTTATGTTCCTTTTATTTATATTCACCAAGCTTTACATCATTAATAAGCCAACGGTTATCAATTTTCTTTACTGCAAGAGTGATAGGTTTCTTTGCCGCGATTCCGCCCTCTGCCTTTTCGGTACTGGTTACCTCAATTATTTCGCCGTCAACTTTATACTCATTTACCGATGATTTCTCAACAGCCAATATTTCTATACGGTCAGGCCAAGGGCTTGAGGTCAGCCTCCCGGGGGCATTCATTGGGTCCGTTATCCACTTTTCAATAAGCTCTGACGTCACAAAATCGCCATAGCTCTCTTTCATGCTCTTTTCCAATACTTCCTCTGGAGCCAAAAGTGAGACCTCCTGAAGCTTTTTCCCAAAGCTCTCAACAATATTTTCAACTGCTTTCTTGTCGGATTCATCAGTTTGCTGTGTATCTTCTTCATTCTGCCGAGACTGATTCGCTGCGACCGTACAGCCGATCATCGAAACACTCAGCAACAGTATTAAAGCAAACAACAATAATTTCTTCATAAGCTGCCTCCCAAATAATCTTTTGCTTAATAGACGCAATAAGCACCCTTTTCGTTCCGTCAATCAAGCACTTCTCTGAGTCTTAATATGCCCTCTCTTATATCTGTATTATTCAAATGAGCATATCCGAGAATGATCTGATTCCTATGCTTTCCTTTGATTACGGCGTGTTCCTCAACAGGGAAAATCTTTAATCCCGCTTCTTCAATGCTCTTCATTAATCCGGGGGAGAACTCCACATCGGAGAATTCTGCAACAATATGCATTCCTGCCGTTTCACCCATAATCCTTACCTTGCCCGGAAAGTATTCATTAATGCATTCAATTAAGCTGTCACGGCGTTTTCGGTAAACTTTTTTCATACGGGTAATATGCCTTTCCAATTCCCCGTTTTCTATAAAGCGCATCAGGGTCAGCTGATTCAGGGAATTCGTATGGTGGTCTCCCAGACGCTTAAGCTCCCTGCATTGCTCGACAAGCTTCTCCGGAAGGACTATATAACCAAGCCTTACAGATGGGAACAGTGTCTTGCTGAATGTGCCGATATAAATTACCCTTTCATTGTCAAGCTCCTGAAGGGAACTTACCGGCAATCCCTTATACCGGAATTCACTGTCATAATCATCCTCTACTATATAACAGCCTTTCTTTCCGGCATACCGGATGAGTTCAAGCCTTCTTTGAATAGACAAAACACCTCCCAATGGGAATTGATGCGAAGGTGTGGCAAAGATCAAGGCAGGAGCTCTGTCCTGAGGAAACAGTTCAGGCCGTATTCCTTCACTGTCTGCTTCTATTGGTGTAATACGATCGGTGTGAAATGAAAATACTTTTCTTACATTTTCATTGGAAGGATCCTCTATCAATGCTTCACTTCCGGGCCGCAGCAGGAGTTTAGCCACCAGCGACAGCCCCTGCTTCGCACCTGTCGTAACGATGATCTGCTCAGGGCTGCAATTTATGCCCCGTGTTTTTTTCAGATAAGCTGCGAGGGTATTTCTCAGTTCCGGTCTTCCTTGGGGGTAATCATATCCAAAAGCTGAATCCGGCGCCTCTTTAATAACCTGACCGGCAATCCTGCTCCATTTATTGCGCGGAAACATGTCAAGGGCAGGAGTCCCGCTGTGGAAGCCGATGATATCCTCCGAAAGCTCCTTGGAAGAGAAGGCTGTTACACTATAATCGATTATCCTTTCCGGAGGCTTAACAAATTCGGCACCTTGAGATATATAAATCCCTGACCCCGGCACACTTCTAATATATCCCTCGGCTATCAGCATCTCGTAGGCTGTTATTACGGTATTTCTGGATACATTTAAATTTCTGGCCATTTCTCTCGTTGAAGAAAGCCTTTCCTCCGCCTTCAATTCTCCTTTTAAAATCATGCTCCGGACCTGCTCGTATATTTGCTTTATAAGTGAATTCCCAATTTCTTTTTGTATGTTTAAATACATATCCCAAATACCTCCTTTGCTTTAAACCGGTTCAGTAAATTTATACAAAAACCGGTTCTTTTATGGACTGCTTGCTTATGCTTAAATTATATTACAGAAATGGAGGGATATAAATGGAAAACTTGAATGATGCTGTCAATCTATACGGAAAAAAGGTGAAGTGCGAAGTATGCATTCCTCTGACAAAGGAAGTAACCCGATGGATACTGGAGGAGTTGGAACAGAAAAATGAAAGCTTATAAGCATATCAATCTTGTTATGTTTTTTTCGGCCTTGCTGTTTTCAGCATTCGGGTATGAATTTATATTTTTCATAATGACTTTGCACATCTATGATCTGAGCAAAAATGCGCTGAATGTCGGGATATTTACTGCATTGACCTTTATTCCCAGGCTGTTTTCATCCTTGATGGGCGGCCTGGCTGATAAACTGGGAAAAAGAAAATGTCTTATGTTTTCTGCCGTTATGATAAGCATTCTGTTGTTATTGATGTCGTACACTGCGGATATAAGGTTGATTTATACCGTCTGGTTCATTGCTTCCATCTTTCTCACCTTTATTGTCAATGTCAGGGGTGCCTTAATGGCAGAAATTGTTTCCCAGGAGAAATATACCTCCGGTAATGCAATGGTTCTTTCCCTTCTTAATGCAGCCAAACTTCTGGGTCCGCTTCTGGGGGGATTCATCGTTTCGTTATATCATACAAAACCGTTGATATACTTCACATGCATAGTATACTTACTGGTAGCCGTATTTTCTGCCTGTATCAGTGTTACAGGCAAAACAGCCGAATCCAGGGCAAGCTTTTTTGATAACGCTAAAAGGGGATTCAGATTCATGTTCGAAAACCGCGTTTTCGGACTGCTGGCATCCATCGCTTTTTTCTGGCGGCTTTTTTTAGGTATGCAGCTTTCACTGTTTGTTATATATATAAAATCCTATCTTGCAGGTACCAGTGAGCAGTATGGGGTTTTTATCACTGTTATGGGTATAGGAAGCATTGCCGGAAGCTTGCTGGGCCCCTATGCTGCAAAGCGGGTTGATTCAATGCGCCTCATTGCCGCCGGCCTGGGCTTGCATTATGCATCCTTTGCAGCCCTTGGGCTTTGCAGGAATTATTATTGGGCATTAGTCATCATCTTTGCCAGCTATATGGTTTTTTACATGACACTGGTGGGTATGCATTCAGTAAGAGATCGAATCACACAATTTGAGATCCGCAGCAGTGCATACGGTACAGTAACGGCAGTCCTGACTCCTGCTGCCATCATATCCATGCTTGCAGGAGGATATCTGTCCAATCGGTTCGGATCCGCAGCAGTGCTTTCGGGGGCAGGGCTGCTGGCCTTGATAAGTCTGTTTATTATACTGTATTTGGGCAGGAATGCAAGAATATCACTTAAGGCAGTTCAGAATGATAAGGCTGTTGAAAGTGTATAGCATATTAATTCTTACGCGGCAAGCGGCTTTTTATCATATTACGGGATAAAACCGCTTTTGCCGCTATGCTTAAAACGGGTAAACTGGTATTAGCTGCCAGGCTGCTCATCAAAGGCAGGTTAAAAAATGAAACCAACCTGTCCAATCCTTCGTTGTCCAGGTTGTCTACATATTTTCTCAGTTTCAGATCATTAGTATATTGCTTGTCAAACCATGAGGTCAGCTTATTATAGTCCTTACCTTTAATTATTGACTCGGCGGCATGTACACCGCTTAATATCGACGGGATCTGTCCAAATCCCATAAAGGGCAGAACAAACCCTCCCGCTGCACCGGCAAGCATCATCTTTCCTATTTGTCTGGTGGATACCCTTCCTAATTTATATTCTTCAAGCTTGAATTCAGTTTGAGGTACAGGTTCAAAGCCCAATTCCTCTACTGTCCTTGACCAAAGGACGTCCAGCTCCTCCGGTGAAGAAGGTATAGCCACAGTGCAATAGCTGGCTTCATTTTCATCAAAGGGTGCGAAATACACCATGCAATTTTTGCTCAATCTGGTGTTAAGCCATATTTTTGATACACCCGTATCAAACTTGCCCTTGACGATACAGCCTTTCAAAAATGCTTCCGTGTCTGTCTTCCATATCCTGAGTTCTCTTGATATGGTAGGATCTCCCGTAGCAATAATTATACGGTCAAAATCCTTTTCAAGCTCCTGCCAGGTAACTGTAGAGTTAAAATGTATTTTTGCCCTGACCTGCCTGGCCAGCTGGCGTTCCCATGAGCGGTCGTCATGGCCCCGTATCGATGTATATCCCAGGTTATAACCTGTGAAAACTGCTTTATGGTTGGGTGAATGTATTTCTAATGTATGCACTATACCTGCCGGCACCAAATTTATATTATACTTCTTATTTATGTAGATGAGCGGATCTTTCAAAGGCCTGTGTACCAGCTGAATAACCGCTTCCATGTTTGGGAAGCGCTCACCGACCCTCTCACGCTTTTCAAAAATCACAGGCTCAATATTATGATCCTCCAGATATTTTGCACATGATAGGCCCGAAAGGCCTGCCCCCATTATTGCAACTTTCATATGCCTCTGCTCCCCGAATATTTACTGCAATATTATATTAACCTGAATAGTGAGCCTTTATTAATTATGATACCGCACATAAATCCCTCCTCTTGTGAATAGTATTGTCCAATGCTATAATATGCAGCATAATACACTATATTGCTTTTATAATACCGCATACGACAAAATAATCAATGAAAGAGGTGTTCCTATATGGTACTCAGGAATGCATTAGACCTGATTGGCAATACGCCGGTTGTAGCCCTTGACAACATAACAGGAAATATTGAGGGAAGAATTTTTGCAAAACTGGAGTTCCGGGCTCCCGGTTTAAGCAAAAAAGACAGGGTTGCATTGCAGGTGATTGAGGATGCCGAGAAAAGCGGAAGGCTGAAACCGGGCCAGCCTGTTGTTGAGCTGACCAGCGGAAATATGGGCACCGGATTGGCTATCGTCTGCAAGCTGAAAGGCTATAAATTCATAGCCGTAATTTCAAAGGGTAACTCTATTGAAAGGGCTAAAATGATGAAAGCCTTCGGTGCTGAAGTTGTCCTTGTGGATCAGATGCCGGATTCAATCCCGGGGCAGGTATCCGGAAAGGACCTGGAATTGGTGGAAATCGAAGCACAAAGGCTTACAAAAGAGCTGAATGCTTTCAGAGTAGACCAGTTCTGTAATCCCAGCACTTCTCGTGCGGGGGAAATCGGGGTTGCCAATGAGATAATTCAGCAGATAGATGAAAGAATTGATGCTTTCGTTGATTTCATGGGTACCGGAGGCAGCTTTATCGGTGTTACCACAGCATTAAAAAAGCACTTCCCCGATATAAAGTGCTTTGGAGTTGAACCTGAAAATGCAAGGCGCTACAGTAATCCTCAGGATATCGGAAGCGGAAAGCATAAGATACAAGGGGGAGGCTATAATATGGAGCTGCCCCTGATGACCGAGGATAAGCTGTCGCTTGTCGACGGTTTCATAACCGTATCAGATGAAGAAGCAATTCAGGCAGCCAGAAGGCTGGCATGTGAGGAATGCATTTTTGCCGGCTTCTCAGCCGGGGCGAATCTGGCAGCAGCATTAAAGCTGCTTAATGGAGATTTTAAGGGTAAAAACATTGTGATATTGATACCGGACTCCGGCACAAAATATCTGAGCACAGATCTGTGGTAGGATACTGCTCTGTAGAAGAATAATGCGTCGTATCTTAAGTTTGCAGTCACCCTGCAGAGCACTAGCCTTATATCCCGACTCGCACGATATTAGCTTTGGTAAAAAGTTCGTGCAGCCGGCATGGAGGCCGGCTTAGGTGTCTCGGGCCATGGAGGGCCTTTTGACACCGCCAGAACTTTTCCAAAGGCATATCAGTATAGGCCTGTCAAAATCATAATCCGTGTGCGTCGATATACTATACTGTCTCTTGCGGAGGGCTATGCAAACTCCATATATGTCGCATTATAATTCTTATGTGCAGCAGTCCGACTTTCTGCAGCTATTTCAGTTTGGAGCAGATCAGCCTGCCTAGCCTTTCAATGCCTGTTCTGATTCTTTCCGGAGCAGCATTGCCGAAACTGATTCTCATACAGTTGCTGCCTGCACCATTACCTTCGGTAAAAAAGCCTTCCCCTGCCACGTAGGCAACCTTGACATCAGGGTTAGTAACGGCTTCAACCAATAGCTCAGTGGTATTGATGCCTTCCGGCAGCTCCGCCCATGTGAACAGTCCTCCGTCCGGGTAAGTCCTCCTGGTCCCTTCCGGAAAGTACTTGTCGATGCATTCAATCATGATGTCTCTTCTTTCACGGTACAAATCACATATCATCCTGTGATGGGCCGGATAATATCCTCGTTTGAAGAATTCGGCGCATATTACCTGAGGCAGCATGGATGTATGGGAATTGGTTGCTGTTTTGGCATCAAACAATCTTGATATTATTTCATCATTTGCAAGAACATAGCCCAGCCTGCTGCCCGGCGAGAAGATCTTGGAAAAGCTGTTTGCCAATACAGTGTGACCGGTCTGGTCAAAGGCCTTTATCGGCAGTAAATCGCTTCCGCTGTAGCGAATGTCTCGATAGGGATCATCTTCCAGAATAATCACATCATAACGGCTCCCCATTTCAGCGATTTTCTGCCTTCTGTCCAAGGACAGGGTCCTGCCGGTTGGGTTTTGGAATGATGGAATAACATACACCATCTTGGGCTTATGCTTTAATATTTTTGCTTCCAGGTCTTCAGGAACCATACCGTTATCATCCATATCCACAGCAATGCAATTTGCCTGGAACATCTCGAATATTTCAACACAATGCACAAAGGAAGGTGATTCAACCAGAATCACATCACCTGAATCAATAAAAAGCTGGCACAACAGGTTCATGGTTTCCAGTCCGCCGCTGGTAATCAGCACATTGTCAACACTTGCTGCAACCCCCTTTGGTGCCAGTAAATAATTAACAACAACCTCCCGGAGATCCGCCGCACCCATGACGGGACCGTACTGAAGAGCCTCCACACCTCTTTTGTCAGCTCTTATCACTTCATTAGTTATTTCACGGACAATATCTATGGGAAGCGCCTCTTTTGCCGGAGCACCGCCCCCAAAGGAAATGATGCCGGGATCATTCATAGAACCAAAAAGATTTCGGATAATATTTGCGGATTTTTCCATTGCAGTCATACGCTGTGCAAAATTGGGCACAATAAACCTCTCCTTTTAATCCTATATTTTAGTATTAACCTGCCATTTGATTTCAGCTGCTAATTTCTATGTACACAAACAGCCTCTGTCCTGCAGCCGGTCAGCTTAATTAAATCATCCGGGGCTAATTCAATCTGATGCCCTATCTTTCCTGCGCTTACGATTATTGTATCCATGGCTTTACAGGAGCTGTCAAGCACTGTCTTGTACTCCTTTTTCATACCTATGGGAGAGCACCCCCCGCGGATATATCCGGTAACTTTATTGATGTCCGCGACTTTTATCATCTCAACGGCTTTCTCACCTACAGACCTTGCCGCTGCTTTCAAATCAAGCTCAGCGGCAACTGGGATTATGAAAACGTAGAATTCCCTGCTTGCCCCTTGGACAACAAGGGTTTTGTATACTTTTTCAACAGGGCAGCCGATTTTGCAGGCAACCGAAATCCCATCTATCAAGCCGTCACTGTTATCATAAGCATATGTATTATACTTGATTCCTGCCTTTTCAAGAATCCGCATTGCATTTGTCTTCACCTTTTCCAATTCTGCACCTCACTCCATGAATATCGTGACCTAGAGCTTGGTTCTCATGCTGAGAATTCCCCTCGCTCGCCTGTAGTCTTTCATGACATAGGTCTTTACTTTATGAGTCTCAAACTCGTCCATATTTTCAAATGCGGTTGATATCATAAGTTTTATCCTGTTCAGCTGATTCACTTCACTTGCACCCGGGTCGTAATCAATAGCTACTATATTGGTTCCGGGGTAAACCCGTTTCAGCTCCTTCATCATTCCTTTCCCCGTGACATGATTCGGAAGGCATGCAAAGGGCTGCATGCATATTATATTTTTGACTCCGTTATTAATAAGCTCAACCATTTCTCCTGTCAAAAGCCATCCTTCCCCGGTCTGGTGGCCTAAAGACACAACTGATGAAGCCCCTTCTGCAATCTCTTCTATTGTTTGGGGAGCATAAAATCTTTTGCTGGCAGACAGAGCCTCCCTGTATGCCTTCCTGTAGAACTCAATAAGCATAATGACTGTGCGTCCTAAGAGCTGGGATTTTTTACTTCCTGATAAATATTTATATCTATACTCCAAACCATAGGCACTATACAGCAGGAAGTCCGTTAGTCCGGGCACTACTGCTTCTGCTCCCTCGGCTTCAACTAAACTGACAACATTATTGTTTGCCGTAGGATGGAACTTTACAAGTATTTCCCCAACCAGTCCCACCTTTGGCTTAGTCTGGCTAATCACTTCCAATTCGTCAAACTCTTTAACTATTTCTCTGATAATCTGCTTGAATACTTTTCTATTGGCATATTCCAGGGATTCCGTACAAATTTCAGCCCACTTTTCATACAGCATATTGGCGGAGCCTTTAATCCTTTCGTAGGGTCTGACTCTGT
Organism: Bacillota bacterium; assembly: GCA_022706865.1. The sequence goes on along the minus strand of JAKJBT010000021.1, from coordinate 2,636 downwards.
ACAATACATTCATTAGCAAATCACCGTATACAAGTGCCATCATGGCTCTGTTCAAGAGCTCCATTGTGAACTTAAAGCCTGAATTTTTCTCCATGCCTACAGCATTCAACGATATTATGGGAACTTTCTCAAAACCTGCATCTTTAAGGGCTTTTCTCAAGAAGCCTATATAATTGGTAGCCCTGCAGCCTCCGCCTGTTTGAGATATCATTACCGAGGTACTATTCAAATCATATTTGCCGGACTTCAGTGCTTCTATAAGCTGTCCTATTACAATAATGGCAGGATAGCAGGCATCATTATTCACATACTTCAAGCCTTCATCCACAGCTCCTTTATCCATTGATGCCAAAACAACCATATTATAACCCGACAGTCTGAACGCCTTCTCCAGGAACTGAAAGTGTATCGGAGACATTTGAGGCACTAATATAGTATGTTTCTTCCTCATATCCTCTGTGAATTCAATTTTCTTATATCTGTTGTCAACTTTCTTAAGTTCAAACCCGTTCTTATCTCTCTCCAAAATTGTAGCTTTAAGTGACCGAAGCCTTATCTTAGCTGCACCAAGATTATTACCCTCATCTATTTTCAAGGTTGTATAAATCTTGGAATTCTCATTAAGTATTTCCTGCACCTGGTCTGTTGTAACAGCATCCAATCCGCAGCCGAAGGAATTCAACTGGACCAGTTCAACGTCCTCCTGCTTTGCAGTAAAGCTTGCCGCAGCATACAGCCTGGAGTGGTATGCCCATTGATCCACTACTCTAAGGGGTCTTTCAACCCTTCCAAGGTGGGCTACGGAGTCTTCCGTCAATACAGCCATGCCAAGGGAATTTATCATCTCCGGTATGCCGTGGTTTATCTGAGGATCTATGTGGTACGGCCTCCCGGCAAGCACTATCCCCTTTAATCCTTTAGCCCTGATAAAACTTAAGGCTTCTTCTCCGGCTTTTTGGACATCCTTCTTAAAAGCTTGCTGCTCCATGTAAGCAGTATATACACTTTCCTTGATTTCCAACTTACTTATTTTGAACATCTTAAACTCTTTGTGCAGTCTGTCAACAAGCCTGTCTTCATCGTCGAGAGGCAGGAAGGGCTTCATAAGCAGTATACCCTTTTCCCTCAGCACATCTATATTGTTTTTAATGACTTCGGGGTATGAAACCACAATAGGACAATTAAAATGATTGTCTGCTTTCTTTTGCTCTTTCCGCTCATGGGTTATGGACGGATAAAAAATGAACTTAATACCCTTCTCAACAAGATTCATGATATGCCCATGAACCAATTTGCCCGGATAGCATACCGACTCTGAAGGTATTGTTTCAATTCCTTTTTCATAAAGCTTGTTTGAAGACCTGTCTGATAATTCCACTCTGAAGCCCAGTTCTGTAAACAAAGTAAACCAGAAAGGATAGTTTTCGTAAATGTTCAGAACCCTTGGAATGCCAACCGTACCCCTTCTTGCTAATGAGCTGTCTAAGGGCTTGTATCTGAATAGTCTGTCATATTTATACTTATACAGGTTCGGCAGTGAGCTCTGCTCTTTTACCTTGCCGGTTCCTCTTTCACATCTGTTCCCTGATATAAAGCTCTGCCCATTCCCAAACTTGTTTATTGTAAGCAAACAGTTGTTTGAGCATAACCCGCATCTTGATACTACCGTTTCAAGATTGAATTCATTGAGCTGATGCTCACCCAGCAAGCTTGTATGTACGCTTTCTTGATATCTTTCTCTTGCAATCAGGGCAGATCCAAAAGCACCCATTATTCCTGCTATGTCAGGTCTTATTGCCTCTCTGCCCGACAGGAGCTCGAAGCTCCTTAACACCGAATCATTATAAAAGGTGCCCCCCTGGACAACTATTTTTTCTCCCAGTTCGTTCAGATTTCTAACTTTTATTACCTTAAACAATGCATTCTTTATTACCGAATAAGATAATCCTGCTGAAATATCCCCTACTGTCGCGCCTTCCTTTTGTGCCTGCTTTACTTTAGAATTCATGAATACGGTGCACCTGGAGCCCAGATCTACCGGATTCTCTGCAGCCAGTGCTTCCTTAGCAAATTCTTCAATACTCATGCCCAAAGAGCTTGCAAAAGTATCCAGGAATGAACCACAGCCTGAGGAGCAAGCTTCATTCAGCATTATGCTCTCAATAACTCCATCCTTTATTTTCAAACATTTCATATCCTGGCCGCCTATATCCAATATGAAATCAACTCCGGGGCAGAAAAATTCCGCTGCTTTATAATGTGCAATCGTTTCAATTTCACCTATGTCTACACTTAATGCCGCCTTCAGCAGCCCTTCCCCATAGCCCGTGACAGTTGAATTAGCTATCCTGGCCTTCTCTGGCATAAGCCGATACAGCTCTTTCAGTGCTTTAACGGTTGACTTTAACGGGCTTCCCTCATTACTGCCGTAATAGGTGTAAAGTATCGCTCCTTCACCGTCTATAAGAGCTATTTTTGTGGTGGTAGAACCTGCGTCAATCCCTAAGAAGCATTCACCTTCAAAGGATGATAATTCACGTCGTCTGACAGAGCTTTTTTGATGTCTGGATCTGAACTCTTCATACTCCTTCTCATCATAAAACAGGCGCTCCAATCTTTTTGATTCCCCTCCGGAG
>JAKJBT010000104.1 GCA_022706865.1 Bacillota bacterium | reverse complement strand
CTTGATTTACAGCACCTGCACCAACTGCCTGTATTTCAGCTGTCGCTCTGTCCCGTAGTACAGCCGCGAGAGCTCCGGCAACTGATTTTGGTTGTGAATGAGCTGATACTTTTAGTACCTCCATTTTAGAATACCTCCTATATTTGTCTGTATAGTTGAATATATATATTATTCTATATAAATTTCCAAATACCTTTATTTAGTCGATATGGAATAATAGTCTTTCTTTGACATAATAATGGATTTCTCTCCAATATTTAGCATCAAAGTACCGGCTTCTACACTCTTATCCTGAGATATTCTAATTTTGTCGATAAAAAATTTTGATTTGATATAGTCAATATTGCTTTTCTTAAGTCCCACCAATTCGGAAACATTTTTCGGGTTTATCACCAAGGTTATTTCTTTCTTTTCTCCTTCCTTTTCCAATAAATATACCAACATATCCCTGTATATCAGGGATTCAACCAGGTGCCTCATTGACGGATGAAAAGGCCCTGCTACGATATCTTTCCCTGAATTTATATTTTCTGTAGGCTGAAGTCCTATCCTTATAACATTTATCCCATTACTCTCAAATAGTATCAGCAGCTTCTTTGATAATTCAACAGCTTCATCAAGGGTCAGGGGCTGATATTCACCCTTGAGGAACATTTCTTCCATATATGTGCTCTTTATTGTCAGGGCAGGGTATATTCGCGCTATATCAGGCCTAAGTGCGATAAGGGCTTCTGCGGTTTTCACAGCTTTTTCCTCAGTATCGCCGGGCAGGCCTATCATCATCTGTACACCGACTGAAAAACCGAATTCCTTCAAAATCCCGACTGAGTTAATCACATCCTCCGGAGAATGGCCCCGGTTGCACAGCTTAAGTACTTCCTCATCCATTGACTGAACTCCAAGCTCCACTGTCCGTACTCCATATTTTCTCAGATTCTCCGAAATCCTTTCATCTATGCAGTCAGGCCTTGTTGAGACTCTTATGCCTGCTATTCTTCCGGCTTTAACATACATAAAAGCCGCATCCAACAGCTGCTCCTGGTATTCAAGGGGGATTGCCGTAAAGCTTCCGCCGTAAAATGCGACTTCAATTTGGCTGCTGCCTTCATGCATCATACTAAGATAATCTTCAATCTTAGCCTTTACATCCTTTGCCGTCACTTCTTCAATCTGGCCTGTAATTTTTTTCTGGTTGCAGAATATGCAGTCATGGGGGCAGCCTTTATGAGGTACGAAAATCGGAATGATATAATGCTTCTTAAACATTCCTTACACCCAGGCCGGCAATAGCATCTCTTGCGGCAGACTGCTGCGCATCCTTCTTGCTGCGGCCCTCTCCTCTTCCTATAATCCTGTTGTTTAAATACAATTCTACTTCAAAGGTTTTATCATGATCCGGCCCTTCCTCCCTGACCAGTTTATAACTCAGCTTACCCGAATTGTTTTTCTGGATATGCTCCTGCAGGAAAGACTTATAATCACTGAATATCTTATGCTCAACCGCATTCTTGATAGTATCCTCAAGATTTTTTAATATAAAATCCTTTGCCTTTTTTATGCCGCCGTCCAGGTAGATAGCTGCTATAACTGCCTCAAATGCGTCTGCCAGTATTGAAACCCTCTTCCTGCCTCCGGTATTTTCTTCACCTTTGCTTAATAGCAGGTATTCCCCAAGGTTCAGGCTATTTGAAGCATTATACAGCGACTGCTCACACACAATCCCCGCCCTGAACCTTGTTAGGCTTCCTTCGGTCAGGCTCTTGCATTTCTTATACAAATAAAGGCTTATTATCATGTCGAGAATAGCGTCTCCAATAAATTCAAGCCTCTCATTGTGATCAAGATGGTCTGACTTTGAAGCCACGTAAGAGCTATGAGTGAGGGCATTGTTTAATATACTGATATTCTTGAATGAATATCCTATTATACTCTCAAATTCATTCAGCTGCTTCAGCCGCTTTTCATCAATAACGGACATTTCCACTCCTCCCAACTGCCTTTCTGTTTAACAGGCAAAAGCATATCCGCTTTTACAATTAAAATAGGGATTGGTCCCCAATCCCTATGATATCACTTATTGGTATTTTTTCAATATAATGCTGGCATTATGACCGCCAAAGCCCAAGGAATTCGACATTGCCCAATCTACCTTTCTGTTGACAGCCTTATTTGGAACATAGTCCAAATCACACTCCTCATCAGGTGTTGTATAGTTAATTGTCGGAGGAATCACTCCTTCATTTATTGCCATTAAGCATGCTATTGCCTCGACTGCTCCTGCAGCCCCAAGGAGATGTCCCGTCATTGACTTTGTAGAGCTTATTGCAACTCTTTTTGCATCCTTTCCGAGAAGCCTTTTTATTGCCAGGGTCTCCAGTTTATCATTCAAGTCGGTTGAAGTTCCATGGGCATTTATATATTCCAGTTCGCAGGCATTAATTCCCGCATCATTGACAGCCATCAGCATGGCCCTGTATGCTCCGTCAGCGTCAGGAGCCGGTGCAGTAATATGATATGCATCTCCGGTGGCGCCATACCCTGCAATTTCCCCATATATCACTGCGCCTCTTTTCAGTGCATGTTCAAGTTCCTCAATAATAAGCATCCCTGCTCCTTCTCCCATGACAAAACCGTCTCTATCCTTATCAAAGGGCCTTGACGCTGCTTTTGGATCATCATTTCTCGTTGATAAGGCTTTCATAGAACAGAAGCCTGCCAGGGATAAAGGCGTGATGGAGGCTTCAGTCCCGCCTGTAACCATTATGTCAGCGTCGCCTCTCTGAATAATCTTGAAGGCTTCACCGATAGCATTGGTAGCGGATGCGCATGCTGTTACGACTGTAATGCTGGGTCCCTTTGCATTCAAGGCAATGGAGATATTCCCTGCAGCAATATTGGATATCATCATCGGAATCATGAAAGGGCTGACCCTTCCGGGCCCCTTTTCCTTCAATATGTCATACTGTGCTTCCATGGTCTCCATTCCGCCTATGCCTGAGCCGATGCAAACACCGAACCTGCTGCTGTCCAATGATTCAGGATTTATATTTGAATCCTCCGCAGCCATTTTGGAAGCAGCAATTGCATATTGCGAAAATCTGTCCATTCTCCTGCATTCCTTCCTGTCGAAGTACCCGGATGGATCAAAATCCTTTACCTCAGCGGCTATTTTTGTGTCAAAGCCTTCCGTATCAAATCTTGTTATATAATCCACACCGCATATGCCTTCTTTTAAGCTCTTAAAGAATTTCTCCTTGCCGGTTCCGATGGGGGAAATAACTCCTATTCCTGTTACAACTACTCTTCTCTTGTTCAATCGTTTCCTCTCCTTATATGATGATATATATATTTACTAATGAACTGGAATACATTGCATATCTAATAATTAAAATGTCCCGTTACCGGGACATTTTTTATTTATTGCTTTTTATGTATTCCACCACATCTCCAACTGTAGACAGCTTTTCTGCTTCTTCATCAGGTATTTCTATATCAAACTCTTCTTCAAGCGCCATTAACAGCTCCACTATATCAAGTGAATCAGCACCTAAATCAACAATGAAGGAAGACTCCAATGTAATCTCTTCTGGTTCAATCCCAAGCTGCTCAGCTACTTTCTCCTGAACTTTTTCAAATATCATCCAGTTCACCTCCCTTCAGGATTTTATATTATGATAATATTACATAACCATACCACCGTCAATATTAATTACTTGACCGGTAATATAGTCAGAATATTCTGACGCTAGAAACAACACTGTTTTTGCTATATCTTCAGGCTTTCCTGCACGCATCAAAGGAATGCTTTTAATAAACTCCTCTTTCACATTCTCAGGAAGCACAGAGGTCATATCTGTCTGGATAAAGCCCGGAGCAACTGCATTAACATTGATGTTTCTCTTTGCAAGCTCCTTTGCCATGGACTTTGTAAAACCAATGAGTCCCGCTTTGGCTGCCGCATAGTTGGACTGTCCCGCGTTGCCAACTATCCCGACCACTGAGGAAACATTTATTATTTTACCCGACTTTTGCTTTATCATTACTCTGGATACAGCCTTTGTGCATATGAATGCACCTTTCAGGTTCGTATTGATAACATCATCGAATTCTTTTTCCGTCATGCGGATTATCAGGTTATCCCTTGTAATCCCTGCATTGTTTACTAATATATCTATGCTGCCGAAAGTTTTTAATACTTCATTTACTAAATTTTCTACCTCGGAAGCTATGGAAACATCAGCCTTTACAGCCATCGCCGACACACCCATTGCTTCAATTTCCGCGACTGTCTCATCGGCTGCTTTTGAATTACTTGTGTAGTTCACCGCTACGTTTGCTCCGCAGGATGCAAGTTCAAGCGCTATTGCCCTGCCAATTCCTCTTGAGCCGCCGGTAACAACTGCGGTTTTGCCTTTTAATTGCATTCCAATCTCTCCCTTATGCTTACTATGGTATTCTCCAGGGTTTCGATGTTCTCCACATTATGGACATAAAGATTCTTGTCAATTTTTTTTACGAAAGCGGACAGTGTCCTTCCGGGCCCAACTTCAATAAACGTATCCGCTCCCAGATCAATCATCCGTCTTATGCTGTCCTCCCAAAGCACAGAACTGCTTACCTGTTCTATAAGGCATCTTTTTATTTCATATTTGTTCATTATTATCCGGGCATTTACATTGGAGACGACAGGAAGCTCATTATCCGAGATATTCACAGTTTCAAGTTCAGCTGCAAGTTTTTCACCTGCCGGCTTTAACAGGCTTGAATGAAAAGGTGCGCTGACCGGAAGCATTATCGCCTTCTTTGCTCCTCTTTCCTTTAGCATTGAGCATGCCTTTTCGACAGCTCTTGTATGCCCGGCTATGACAACCTGTCCCGGACAGTTGAAATTTGCTGCTTCAACAACACCATAACCGCTTGCCATCTTAAGGCACTCTATCACCGATTCCCTTTCGATGCCCATTATTGCAGCCATTGTGCCTTCTCCGGCAGGAACTGCCTCCTGCATATACTTTCCTCTCTTTTTCACCAATGCGACTGCATCTGTGAAGCTTATGGCCTTAGATGCAACCAGGGCAGAGTATTCTCCAAGACTTAACCCGGCTGCCATTTGAGGTTCAATACCCTTGAGCTTCAGCACTTCCAGCATTGCTATACTCGCAGTAAGAATTGAGGG
>JAKJBT010000020.1 GCA_022706865.1 Bacillota bacterium | reverse complement strand
TATATATCATTTGGAGGTGTTGATCAAGAGAGAAAGCAAAAATTTATTATTATCACAACCAAATTTGAAAGAAAGAGGTGGAATTATGGATAATAATAGAGTATTACTTTCGAACCTGAAAGCCTATAATAGGTTGGAGAAGCTATTGAAGATTCAGGAAGCATTGGACAGCAACAAGACAATACAGAAAGCAAAGGCCAATGCTACAAAAGTTGAAAGTTGTACGGCATCAAATCCGATAATCTAGAATGAAAAAATCGACGCAAGTCGATTTTTTTATGCAGCAGAAAAATGCGAGGTATCTGAAGTTTACATAGCCAAGCAAGAGCTTGTATAGTATAGGCCTGTCAAAATCATAATCCGTGTGCCTCGATATACTATACTGTCTCTTGCGGAGGATTATGCAAACTTATAACTGCGTCGCATTCTTCGTATAATATGCTATAATTATTAGGAACACAGGCAAATAATAAAGGTAGCGGGGCGTTGGTATGAAAAAAAAATACCTGGTGAAGCTCAATGAAAATAGAATATTTGTCGACGCTTATATGTCGCAGCAGCTTGGTTTTTCTTCCAGGCAGATAAAGAAGCTGTTCAAGGATAAAAAAGTAAGTATTAACGGGAAACCGGCATACAGGGATAACAAGCTGAAGGATGGAGATGTTCTTGAGGTGGATTTGTCAGGAGAGGTGAGGGAGGATATAGTTCCGGAAGACATTAAGCTGGATATTGTTTACGAAGATGAATACCTCTTAGCAGTCAATAAGCCTCCTTATATGCTGGTGCACCCTACACCCAACCATACCGGGGGAACCCTGCTTAATGCAGCCGCATATTATTTCGCAGGGAAGGGGGAGGCAGTATCGCTGCGCCTTCTGAACAGGCTGGATATGAATACCTCCGGAATTGTTGTGATGCCAAAGAATGGGCTGGTACACGGCAGGCTTGATGAAATGATGAAGTCAGGGATAGTAAAGAAATTCTACACAGCAGTCGTTGAAGGGATAGCGGTACCGGAAAAGGGGATCATTGACAAACCCATCGGAAAGGATGAATCAGATCCCATAAGGCGAAAGGTAAGAAGTGACGGGCAGCCTGCAGTTACCAAGTATGATACATTAAAAACAGGCAAGGGCTATTCCCTGGTGCGTCTGGAGCTTGTAACGGGAAGAACTCATCAAATAAGAGTCCACCTCAGCTTTCTGGGGCATCCTATTGTAGGAGACACTCTGTACGGGGAAAAAAGCAGTCTTATCGGAAGACAGGCATTACATGCATCGGACATGGAGCTGGCCCATCCTGTCACGGGCAATTTGCTCAAGCTTCATGCAGAACTCCCGGAGGATATCCGGATGCTGGCATCCGGGCTTGAATTGGAGTGAGAAGAACTTGAAAAGATTTAATACATACATAATCGATAAGGAGAATGACGGCATCAAGCTGGGGGTTTACCTTAAAAGCAGGCTTATGATGTCAAGGAACGGACTGATAAAGGTGAAAAAGTCCGGTTCACTGAAGGTGAACGGATGCAAAGCACACACTGACATTATTATAAAAGCAGGGGACAAGGTGGAATTTGAGCTTCCTGACCGGAACTCCGAGAACATCCTGCCTGAATTCATGCCTCTGGATATCATATTTGAAGATGATTATTTAATTGTGATAAACAAGGAAGCAGGTATACCTACCCACCCCTCCAGGAATCACTATATGGGCACCCTGGCAAACGGCCTCATGTGCCATTGGATGGAAGAGGACAGGGATATAACCATAAGGCCGGTAAACAGGCTCGATAAAAATACCTCCGGCCTTGTTATTTTTGCAAAAAGCTCTCATATCCAGCATCTCATGTCCATAGAAGACTACAGGAGCAAGATCACAAAAGAATATCTGGCTGTTGTACAGGGTGTGGTTGAGGCAGATTCGGGCACTGTTGACGCACCTATAGCAAGGGAAAAGCTTAATTCAATCCGGAGGGTTGTGAGAGAGGACGGAGCCGAAGCAGTTACACATTACAGCGTAATTGAAAGATATGAGGACTGCAGTCTCCTTGAAATTGTACCGGAGACGGGACGAACACACCAGATAAGAGTACATATGTCTCATCTGGGCTATCCTCTGCTTGGGGATGAGCTTTATGGAGGAAGCCAGGAAAGAATAAAAAGGCATGCACTGCATGCCCATAGAATAAGTATGCTTCATCCCATAGAAAACAGAATGCTGGAATTTTCTGCCCAAATCCCTTCTGATATGAAAGAGCTTATCAAAAAACATTTTTAAGCCTTAAGGACTCCTTGTCTGGTATGTGTTTGATAAGGGTTTTCAAAGAGGAAACACTTGACAGGGCATCGTTTTTACTCTTATTCTTTACATAGGAAGCAAGCTGCGAGAGAAGCAGCTCTATATTATCAATTTCATAGTGGTCGATGAGTATCGACCAGAAGGAGCTTGTCTTATACCACTTGCCGTGAAATTCTTCAAGCTTTTCCGATGCAGTATTCCAACTTTGATTTTCTATGAATTCCTCAAGAACCGAAAGATCACTGTCAAGTTTCTGAGCCTCGGAGTTCAAGGCGTAAAGTGTTATTGCGCCTCCGGCAACAATGAGAATAGTGAGTGAAATTATTATTATCAAGGGTTTCAATTTGTCTGCCGCCCCTTTCTGAATCATTTTTTCAAAGAACTTCCTTTAAGCTGATATATAAGTTTTTTCTCCGGGTTAAGGTATGCGAAGAAAACATCTCTTGCAGATTTTATCTTGTATTTTTTAAGCTCATTTGCCAGCCAGTTATTGCTCAGGCCGATTTTGTACAGGTTATCGGAGATTATCCGCCCGTCAATTATAACAGTGACAGGCAGGTGCTGTATTTGTGTTTTGATATTCATATCCTTCAGAGTCACGGGCTTTTTTTCTTCCTTTGGAATTACGCTTAGCTGTCCGCTGGTTTCCAATATGGCATAGTTGACATCTTCAACATTGGAGAAGTTTTTCAGCCTTAATTGCTCCAGAAGGTCATTCAGATTATATCTTAACTGCTGAAGTTCTTTTTCCATGATTATTCCCCGTTCAATCAGTATGCTGGGCTTGCCGCTGATCAATCCTCTGGCCCTCTCGCTCTTAAGGGATAAATAAGATAAAAGCTCCTCCATGATGAAAAGTGTGATTATGGGAATTATTCCGTTAATCAAAGGAATACCCACTTCAGACATGGGAACTGCAGCCAAGTCCGCAATTATCAAAGCTACTACCAGCTCTGAGGGCTGAAGCTGCCCTATCTGCCTTTTCCCCATCAGCCGTAATACTATGATTATCAATATATATAGAATCAGTGTTCTGACAAATATTATAAGCAACAGGCACACCTCTCAGGTACAATGGTTGATATTAGCATAATTCCCATATTGTCAGAAAAATATTAAAATACTCCGCAGAAATATTAATATATAGGAAGGTTTAATATTGCAGAAATAAGTGGTAATATTATACTATCAACTTTTAATACTAACACTTTATAAAATACAGAACTGCATGCAGCAATTAGCTGCTGCAGAATATCAGAGAGAAAGAAATCTCCGGAAGGCCGGAGATTTAAGAAAATTAATGCCTTACACCCATTGAGATGTTATGAAGTGCTTCACCGGCTTCGTTTTCAAATATGTTTTCCACTGCCAGGTCTCCAATTGCTACGATGCCGACAAGCTTGTCATTATCTATGACCGGAAGCCTTCTTACCTGGTTTTCTGCCATTAAATCGGCAACAGCGTGAACATCCATGTCCGGGGTGGCATATTTGACATCAGTGGTCATTACCTCTGAGATTTTTTGGTTCGGGTTTCCGCTTTTTGCGACCCCGCGAAGTGTAATATCTCTGTCAGTTACAATACCGACTACTCTGTTGCCGTCAATTACAGGTACCGAGCCTACATTTAACTGATTCATAATTGATGCGGCCTTGGTAATTGTATCATTTGGCGTAACAGTGCTGACATCGGTGGTCATAATTTGTTTAACCTTCACAAGCATCCTCCTTTCATAATGAGTTGTTTAGATGTTTCGCAGTTAACATCTAATATTGAATAAAAATATTGCGAAACATTTTCCTTGATTCATATATCGTGAAATGTACATTGCTTAAATGCAAAATCAGATGCTTCAAAAGATTTTTACAATGAAAAATCATTTTCACGATATATATAGCTTTACCTTTTTATATATTTTTAGCAGTTAAAATAAACAGAAAAAAAATGAAACATTTTTTGGTTTTTTTGTGTAATATACTATATGACCTGGAGGTGGTGCTGTGAATGTAGAATCCGACATTATTGTTCGGTGCAAGAAGTATGATAAGTCTGCTTTCACAGAGCTTTTCAAAATGTATGAAAGATATCTGTATAAGCTCTGCTATAATTATGTGCAGAATGAGCAGGATGCTTTGGATATTGCCCAAGAGGTTTACATAAAGGTTTTTAACAATATTTCAAGCTTTGATGCCAAAATGCCCTTTCACCCATGGTTCAGAACGATTGCGGTAAACACATGCCTCAACTTCAAAAGGACTCTCAGATATGATTCGGTATCGCTTAATGCAGGGTATGAAGATGATAGGACTTTTGAGGAAGTAGTTGCCGCACCATGGGATGTGGAATCCGAAGTCCTGGATAAGGAATTGGGGCATATTATAAGGGAAAACCTTGAGTGCCTTAGGCCAAAACACAGGATGGTACTGATACTCAGATATTATGAAGGATTAAGCTATGAAGAGATTGCAGCAGCGCTCAAGGAGCCTCTCGGCACTGTCAAAACGGATATTTACAGGGCGAGAAACATTTTGAAGGAAAAACTTAGGAGTGCAATGAAATGAAGCTTGGAGGTGCGGAAATGAATTGTGGATTTGACAGGGAAATCATACAGAGATATGCCGACAACACCATTGACCCGCTTGAATATATTTTTCTTAAAGAACATATTAACTACTGCGGTGAGTGCAGGAAGGAACTTGATATGGTCATGACTCTGGAAAATGAGCTGTATAAGTTCTTTGATGATGATTCGGAGCTAAGAAACCTGGATATGAATATAGCAAGACTTGTTGATGACTGCATGTGTGAGCTGAATAAGAAAGAGAAGCTTAAATATACCCTGAACCGGAGCATTGAGTTCGGAAGGAAAGTGGCGGATAATTCTTTAAAGTTCGCAAAATATATTCCCGGAACCAAAATCATAGGCAAAGGAGCCAAAAAGGCTGCTTTATTCACAGGAAATCTTATGAAATCCCTTGTAAAAAAAGAAGTCGAGAAGCTATTGACTAACTTAAGGTAATTATTAATTGGGGGTATACCCGATGGTTATATTATTGATAACTCTTAAAATATTGATGTATATATTGCTTTTCTTATTAGGGCTGGCTTTCCTGCTGCTTATCATACCTGTAAATTACAGGGGACAGGTTCTGACTGCTGAGGGATTCAGGGCACAGTTTGCCTTTGGCTGGGCAGGGAAGCTGTTTGGAATAAGTGCTGAAATAAAAGGGGAGGATTATGATGTAACCCTACGGATACTGGATAAGAGAGTTCACAAGCTGAAAAGCAAGGGGCAGGAGGGGGAAAAGAAACAATCCGAGCAGAAAACAGAAAAAAAAGCGAAAGAGAAAAAAGTACCCGGATTCAGAGAGATTACCGATGGTGCATTGATAAATGAGATTCTTGAATATATAAAGAGAGTGCTGAATGTAGTAAAACCGAAGTATATTCATTTATATGGAACCTATGGCTTTGATGATCCGTCGATAACAGGAATGGTGTGCGGTGCTGCAGCAGCAATAAAGCCTATGATTCCTCATGCAAGAGTGAGGCTATATCCTGACTTTACCCAGGAAATAATAGACTTGGATTTTTGCGCTGAAGGCAGTATGATGGTGGGAAGCCTGGTTTATCAGACGATAAGAACTGTTTTGAAAAAGCCTGTAAGGAAAATATTGTTCAGAAAGAAAAAAAGTTGAAACTTTTTTAATATATAAGTGTAATTAATAATATAAACAATTATGAAAACAATTATAGGAGGATATAATAATGGAAAGTAAAACACCGATAAATGAAAGCCTGGAAACTTTATTCAGCCATCTGGAGAAATTCCTGAAAACAGAAACAGTCATCGGAGAACCGATAGCTGTCGGAGAAACAACGCTGATACCGATTATTACTGTGGCCTTTGGCTGCGGCGGAGGTGGCGGCGGCGGAAAGGATGAAAAGGGCAACGACGGAATGGGAACAGGTGTGGGCGTTGGTGCCAAAATATCTCCGGATGCTGTAATAGTCATAAGGCAAGACTCAGTCACTATGCTTCCCGTAAAGAACAGATCAAACCTTGAAAAGCTGGTCGGAATGGTTCCCGAAATAGTAAAGAAGATTAAGCTTAAAAAGGAAGACAAAGGCTGCTGCACGGAAGAAAAAAGCGAATAATTGAATACAAGGTCCGGTATAATATATGCCGGACCGTTGTTTTGCTTCTGTCTTGTTATAGAATAATCAGGAATTGTAAGTAAATAATAGTATTGAACAAGCAAATAATAAATGCTATAATATGAAAGTACATGGGACCGTAGCTCAGCTGGTTAGAGTACCACGTTGACATCGTGGGGGTCACTGGTTCGATCCCAGCCGGTCCCACCATAAAGAACTTAAAGACTATATGCAAAGTATAAGCGTATAGTCTTTTTTAGATTTTTGATGAAGAAGGAATTTGCCGAAAGGTGTCAAATAATAGAAAAGACTGGAATATGAGTATCAAGTACCATGACAGGAGGTAAGCAAAGCATGGACAAATACAATCAAGATAAAAGTAAAAGGAAAGGTTCCGGCCGGGGCATGCGGCTGCTTGTGATAGCAGGCTTAGCGGTGGTGCTGCTGTCTGTCGTGGCTTTTTATATGATGAAGCCGTCTCCGGCGGAACAGGATGCAGGGCTTATAGAAGAAAAAATTGAAGAGGATACCGTATTTGAACAAGAGGAAGCAGGGAATACAGATAGTGCAGAGAACAAAGAGAGTACAGACAACACAGAAGAAACAGCTATAACCGATAATGCCGGTACAGATTCCGGCACGGGTTCCGCGGCGAAGGAAAGTGAAGAGGATAAGGCTGCGATTAAAGACTTTCTTAAAATGCATCCCGAACAGAAAGCTGCAATGATAGAGGCGGCAGAAAAAGCGGTGTCGGCTTATGAATCAGCGGCAGTAAAAACAGCTGATGAGATAAATATGGCAGTGATACTTGGTGAAACTGCTTCATATATTGTTGAAATGGTGGGCGATATAGCTGATAAGGAAAGTTTGATGGAAAGAATAAAGGCAAAGGATGCAGCAGTATTGGCAGCGAATGGTACAAAGCCTGTAACAACGGCAGAAACCGCAAGTTCTGCACCTGCGTCAAAAGTATCAGCTCCGGAGGAAAAGGCTGCAGAAGCTGCACCGACTGCAAGCGGTGAGCAAAGTGCTCCAAAGAATGTGCAGCAGGATGAGGCAGCAAAGCCGGCAGAAGGCACGGCAGCAGCGAAATTGAAAGTCGGCAGCTATGTTCTCTTTGGGAGCTACCTGGGGGAAGCTATCCTGTGGAAGGTAGCGGATATAGGCAGCAGCGGAGCAATGTTGGTATCGGAGCATATACTTTGCCTGAAACCATTTGATGCTGCCGAGAGCGGACAATTTGAAGCGGAAGGCGGCAGCTTTACCGAGGATAAAGAAACGCAGAAATGGGGCAGCAATAAATGGAGCAACAGTAATCTGCGTGAGTGGCTGAACAGCAGTGCGCAGAAAGTAGCATATACTACTCAGCCGCCGACGGAAAGTGCTGTGAAGGACGGCGAAAATGATTATGCAGAGGAGCCCGGCTTTCTTTCAGGCTTTTCACAAAATGAGCGCAATGCAATAATGGCGATAAATCATGGCGGCACAACCGACAAAGTGTACCTTCTTTCTGAAGCGGAACTCAGCAAGCTGGGTAAACGATATGAAGACAGACTTAGAAAGCCTACTGAAAAAGCAGTAAGTAACAGTGACTTCCAATGGGACAATAATTTAGAACCCCAAAAAAGCTGGTGGTACTGGCTGCGGACACCTTATGGAGGCACTAAACGGGGCTTGCTGGGCGTCAATAAGGACGGGGCAACCGGTTATTTCACTGCAGGTATTTCAGATGGAGGAGTACTTCCTGTTTTAAATCTGAAACCTGATACAAATATAGCCGAAGGCGACGGTACAGCTGAGAGGCCGTATGTTATGCGGTAATGGTGTCAGGTACAGAACATAAGAACATATAGTATTGTATCCGGTAGATAAGTTCTTAAGTGCTGTACCTGGCACCTATTTATGTGATATAATAATAACAAAGTAAACCCGTAACCCGCTGCACTCCTTTCGGAAAGTAAGGGAGGATTGGCCATGAAGAAGCATCGATTTTTAATTTTATTTGCATATATATTGATACTTCTCATATCCTCAGGATGTGCCGAAGCATTTCAGTATTCTATTGGCTGCGCGGATATCAAGACCAATCAGCCTTTCAGCTTTTTTATCGTATCAGATCCTCATTATATTTCAAAAGAAACCTATGACAACGGCAAGGCCTTTCAAGATTTTTTGGCTTCGGGGGACGGTAAAATGCTGAATCACACCGATGAACTTTTTGATGCGCTTATTAAGGATATTGAGTCAGAGAAACCTGATTTTCTTGTTATAACAGGAGACCTGACAAGCAACGGAACCAGGCAGAGCCATGTTGAACTGGCAGAAAGGCTGAAAACAATTGAGGAGATAGGCACCTGCGTATTTGTCGTACCGGGCAATCATGATATCCAGAATCCTTACGCCAGGAAATACATAGGTGATGAGGTAACAGACATCGAGACAATTACCAAAGAGGATTATGTGAACATTTATGCCCCCTTCGGCTACGAGGGCTGCGTATCAAGAGATCCAAATTCTTTAAGCTATCTTGCTATGCCTGCGGAAGATATTTGGCTGCTTATGCTGGATTCCACAGATACTGACAAGAACATGGCGAGAAAGTACCCTGAGCAAAGCGGATATCTGCGGTCGGATACCCTCAAATGGATAGAGCAGTGCGGCGCCCTGGCGAAGGAGAATAGCGCGAAGCTGATAGCGGTTATGCATCACAGCCTGATTGACCACAGTGAAATGATAAGGGCAAATTATACGATAAAAAACAGCAAGGATGCTTTGAAACTATTCCACAAGCATGGAATAGAAATAATCTTTACCGGACATATTCACATACAGGATATTAAATCCGATGAATATCAGGGGAATACAATCTATGATATCGGAACCAGCAGCCTGGCAGTATATCCCCATCAGTACGGCCGGATGAAATTTACTCCCTACGTCGGCTTTGATTACCGTACAATCCAATTGGATATGGATGATTACGACATACATGAGAATGCGAAAGACGGAACCCCCCTTGGTTTCGAGGATTATTCAGCCTACTTTTTCAATGAACAGTGCGGCAGGATGCATCTGGAATGCCTTGAACAGCTGGAGGGACTGTCTGATGCGGAAAGGGAAACAGTGCTGGAGACAGTATGCAGGATGAATATGTTGTATTTCGCAGGGTACAGGAATGAAGCACTCAATGACATAGTGAATACTGAGGGCTTTAAAAAGCTTGAGAACATTGCCCCCTGTTTTACAAAGGAATATGCTTTGAAGATGCTGGATGATGAGAGGACTAACAACAATACATTGCTCATTCCTGTTTCTTCAAGTGAAAAACAATAGATAAAGAATTATCCCTATAAAAGCTGCGGCAGCGTTCAGTATGAGAGTTTTGTTGAACCTGTCGCTTTTTCGTCTGCACCTGGAAAGGTTTATTGCAATGGATATTATGCAGAAGAAGAAAAGCAGCACCAGCAGCACCGGGACATACTGCATCAGATTTACGTCCCAATTGCTTTGAAGTTTCACGTGAAAGGACTTGTCCATGTAGGATTCGAAGTCGGGCTTTGCAATTATTGTAATAAACAGCGTTATTGATACCAGGATCCAGGATATTATTCCTGACCATTTTACCCATTTTACAAGCATATCGGGACCCTTTCGCCTGTCAAGCATACTCTATTCACCACCTATTTAAATCTTTTCTCCTTATTATTTAGATTATAATAAACATTTTTTCACGAATCAATGATGCATTTGACTAATCGGAAATTAAATTGTATAATAGCAGTGAACAAATGAAAAAATAGTTCATACATATCATAAAGGAAGTGGGTTTATGTCAAAAGCATTCAGCGGCAGGGAAAAGGAATTAATAAGAAAACGGCTGATAGAAAAAGGCAAGGAGCTGTTTACCGGATACGGCCTCAGAAAGACAGGCGTAAGGGATTTAGCAAAAGCTGCAGGAATAGCACAGGGTTCCTTTTATAATTTCTTTCAGTCTAAGGAAGAGCTGTTCTTCGAAATAATAGAACAGGAAGAAGAGATAATAAAGGAAAAACTGCTGTCAGCCCATAAGGCAGATGAAGATATTACAGGAAGGTCCTTGCGGGCATTCCTGACAGAGGCTTTCAAATTGATAGATGAGAGCACTTTTATAAAGAAGCTTATGAACGGAGAAGATTATGAGCTGATGTTAAGAAAGCTGCCTGAAGAAAGGATGGCAAAGCATATAAAAAGTGACTCTGATATTTTGACTCCAATGCTTGGCATATGGCACAGGAAAGGAGTATTGATTGACAGGAAGCCTGAAGTTATAAGCGGCCTCTTACGCGGGATTTTTATCCTTTCGCTGCATAGGAAAGAAATCGGAGAGGATGTCTTCCCGGAGGTAATGGAGTTACTGATTGAATCAGTAGCGCGCAGTATTATCAAGGAGGATGGAAATGATTGATGTAAAAGGCTTAAGGTTCAGCTACTCGGGCGGAAGGGAACCGGTCATTAAAGGGCTGGATTTTTCTATTAATAAAGGTGAGATATTCGGTTTCCTGGGGCCTTCGGGCGCAGGCAAAAGCACAACACAGAAGATAATAATCGGTATTCTGAAAAATTACCAGGGCAGTGTCAAGGTGATGAATAATGAGGTTAAGGATATGAAATCCGACTATTATGAAAAAATAGGAGTGGTATTTGAATTCCCTAATCTCTACAGTAAGTTTACTGCACTGGAGAATTTATCATATTTCAGGTCTTTGTACTCGGAGGAAACCGAAGAGCCTATGAGGCTTCTTGAAATGGTCGGCCTGGAAAAGGATGCCCGCACAAGGGTGTCAGATTTCTCAAAGGGAATGAAGATGAGGCTTAATTTCTGCAGGGCATTGCTGAACAAACCGGAGCTGCTGTTTCTGGATGAACCCACTTCAGGGCTGGACCCTGTTAATGCAAAAATGGTGAAGGATATCATACTGCGGAAAAAATCGGAAGGCAGCACAGTATTCCTTACAACTCACAACATGAATGTAGCCGAAGACTTGTGTGACAGGGTGGCGTTCATAGTAAACGGAAGCATCAGCCTCATTGATTCACCAAGGCGGCTTATGATAGACAGGGGCAGAAAGAGCCTGAGGGTTGAATACAGGGAAAAGCAGGAGATAAGGTTGAAGGATTTTGAATTATCAGGGATTGGATATAATGAGGAGTTTTTGGAATTGGTAAGAAACAAGGACATTGAGAGAATGCATACCCAGGAGGCTACCCTGGAGGACATTTTCATAGAGGTTACAGGGAGGGGGCTGGCATGAGGACTTTAAGTACAGTAGCACATGATATAAGATTCCAGTTAAAGCACGGATTTTATTACGCTTATGCATTTGTCAGCATTCTTTATATCTTACTTATAAGGGTAATGCCACGGGAGGCAAGGGAATATGTTTCAGTGATAATTCTGATGACAGATCCCGCTGTTCTTGGATTCTTTTTTATCGGCGGAATCATACTTCTGGAAAAGGGCCAGAACATATTTGCCAGCCTTTTCACAACTCCGTTGAAAGCAGGTGAATATATTGCAGCAAAGCTGTTATCCCTTACACTGCTTTCGCTGCTTTCTTCCGCAGCAATTGCTTTTTTTGCCACCCCAGGCGGCTTTGATCCGGGGCTGCTTATTCTTTCAATTGTTCCCACATCTGTGTTTTTCACTCTTTTGGGAATAGTTCTGGCAGTCAGGGTTAAGACAATAAACGGATACATATTGGCATCGCCGTTTTTCATGACGCCTTTCATTCTGCCATTATTCGGATTCATGAGGTTTTACAGCTCTCCGGCATACAGCCTGCTTCCGGGCTACGGCTCGCTGCAGCTGCTTGCGGGGGCATATTACGGCATAGGGTTGGCAGATGCGGTTTATTCGTCAATACTTATCCTTATGTGGGATATTATTGCTTTTATATGGGCTTACAGGTGGTTCAGAAAATACATAATAGCGGCAATAGGAGGCGGCAGCATATGAAAAGGCTTTTGGCGCTGAGCTTTGGGGATTTGAAAAATATAAGCCGTGATTCCATGCTTTTAATAGCTTTATTAGTTCCTTTTATTCTTGCCTTTTTGATGAGACCGATCCTTCCTTTTGTCAGGGAGGTGCTGCACAGGGAGTTATCATTTGAGCTTTCGGAGGATTACGGCCTTATCATGAGTTTCCTGATTCTTGTCACACCAATGATGATTGGTATGCTGTCAGGGTTCCTTATACTTGATGAAAGGGATGAAAACATACTGTTCTTTTATTCTGTTACTCCTCTGTCAAAATCAGGCTACCTGCTCTATAGGGTTACAGCGCCTGCAATAGTTACGTTTGTACTTTCATTCTTCGTTTTTTATTATATCGGCATATTGGAATACAGGATAGAACTGCTGATACCCGTATTAATGGTTTGTGCCCTTGAAACTCCGATGGTTGCATTGTTTCTTGCGGCTTTTGCATCCAATAAGGTGGAAGGGCTGGCACTGACAAAGGCCTTTGGAATACTGCTGCTTTCTCCTGCCGCTGGATATTTCATCAGGTCGGAATGGCAGTATTTAGCCGGTATAACTCCGGCCTTTTGGATTTCAAAAGCACTGATTGCCGGTGCCGGGGGAGGCGGCGGATACTGGGCGTTTATTGCTGCGGGTGCTGTTGTCCATTTATTAATCATAGGAATGCTTATAAATCGATTTAAGAACATTTACATATAAGAAATCATATTATGAACAAAACCTGAATTTAAGGTTTATTTGCAGGTTATGCAATTTTCATCACAAAAATGTTGATTTTCTTGTAACATTTAAAGCCGTATGATATAATCTATTAAGGTTTATTTGAAATTATTATAACGAAGCAATCTTTGATGGAGAGAGTAAATTGCGGAAGGCCAGAAGAGAGGTGCTGCCATCGGCTGAAAGCGCACCGGTACAGAGGCAGTTGAAGTTCACTCCGGAGATTCAGGGCTGAAGATGGTGTTAACAGCACCAGTAGGCTTTGACGGTAAATTCCGTTACATTTGGAGCGGTTTGCAGAATGCAAACAAGCAGGGTGGTACCGCGGATAACCTTCGTCCCTTTTTTGGGGATGAAGGTTTTAATTTTTGTAAAACATAGCATATAGGAAAGGAGCATGAAAAATGAAAGAGACACTTGAAAAGATCAAATCCCAGTCTGTCAAGGAGCTGAAAAGTGTTCAGTCCCAGAAGGAATTGGAAGAACTGAGAATAAAGTATCTGGGCAAAAAAGGAGAACTTACCCAGGTACTGAGAGGGATGGGGGGGCTCAGCCCTGAAGAAAGGCCTGTAATTGGACAGTTGGCCAATGAAATCAGGGATTATATCAATGAAAAGATTGAAGAAACGGCATACTGCCTTAAGAGGAAGGACTTAGAAATAAGGCTGGGAAAAGAATTCATTGACGTTACCATGCCGTCAAAAAGAAAAGCCTTGGGAAACAAGCATCCCCTGACCAAGGTACAGGATGAAATCAATCAGATATTCATAGGCATGGGATTTACAATAGTGGAAGGACCGGAGATAGAAAAAGCATATTATAACTTCGATGCATTAAATCACAGCAAGTATCACCCCGCAAGGGATATGCAGGATACCTTCTATTTTACCGAGGATATATTGTTAAGGACCCAGACCTCTCCTATGCAGGTCAGGACTATGGAGCTGCAGAAGCCTCCAATAAGGGTGCTGGTACCGGGGAAGGTATACAGGAGAGATGAAATAGATGCCACACATTCACCTATGTTCCACCAGATAGAAGGCTTGGTTGTTGATAAGGGTATTACTATGGCGAACTTGAAGGGAACACTGGATGTCTTTGCAAAGAGGCTGTATGGAGAGGACACCAGGACAAGATTCAGGCCCCACCACTTCCCATTCACTGAGCCAAGCGCCGAAATGGACTGTACTTGTTCCGCTTGCAAAGGAGCAGGCTGCAGGGTATGCAAATATGAAGGATGGATTGAGATACTGGGTGCCGGTATGGTACATCCCAATGTGCTCAGAAACTGCGGTATTGACCCCGAGATATATACGGGCTTTGCCTTCGGCATGGGCCTTGACAGGATTACACTGCTGAAATATGATGTGGAGGACCTCAGGCTTTTCTTCGAGAATGACAAGAGGTTCCTGTCGCAGTTTTAATATAGTAATTAAGGAAGAAAGGAGATTAAACATGCTTGTACCTGTTAAATGGTTAAAGGATTATGTGGATATTAAGTTTGACTCAAAAGGTTTTGCCGAAGCAATGACCATGTCGGGGTCAAAGGTTGAAGGGATAGAAGAGCTCGGAAAGGAAATTGAAAATGTCGTCGTGGGGAAGATTTTAAAGACCGAGAAGCATCCGGACGCCGATAAGCTGACTGTAGCCCAGTGTGATGTAGGGACTGAGGTGATTCAGATTGTCACAGGGGCGGACAATATAAAGGAAGGGGATTATATACCCATTGCCAAACACGGTTCAACGCTTCCCGGCGGTGTAAAAATCAAGAAGGGAAAGCTCAGGGGCATAGAATCAAACGGAATGATGTGCTCTGCCCAGGAGCTGGCCCTGGATCTTGACAAAGTGCCCGCCGATATGCTGGACGGAATATATATATTGGATGGAGAATACCCTCTTGGCGCGGATATAAAGGTTATCCTCGGACTTAATGACGCCGTCGTTGAATTTGAAATAACGAACAACAGGCCTGACTGCTTAAGTATTTTGGGGATAGCCAGGGAAGCAGCCGCAACCTTTGGGGTTGCTATGAAATACCCGGATACCGGTTTTAAAGAAAATGCTGATAATATAAAAGATTATATTGATATTGAAGTAAAGAACAGCGAGCTTTGTCCAAGGTACATGGCCCGGATGGTTAAGAATATAGTAATTAAGGACTCTCCGGCATGGATGCAGGAAAGGCTTATAAAAGCAGGTGTAAGGCCTATAAATAACATAGTTGATATAACCAATTTTGTTATGCTGGAGTATGGACATCCCATGCATGCCTTTGACTACAGAGATTTGGAGGACAAGAAAATCATAGTAAGGAATGCAATGCCGGGAGAGAAAATATTGACCCTTGACGAAACGGAGCGGAAGCTGGATGAGTCAATGCTTGTTATAGCCGACGGGAAAAAACCTACCGGAATTGCAGGAGTTATGGGTGGTTACGGCAGTGAGATAAAAAATGACACAACAGCAATTATATTCGAAAGTGCGAACTTTAATCCTGTGAATATAAGATTGACTTCAAAAAAACTGGGGCTCAGGACTGAAGCTTCCTCAAGATATGAAAAGGGAATTGACCCGGAGCTTGCCGAAAAGGCGCTGAACAGGGCATGCAGCCTTGTTTGCCAGTTGGGTGCAGGTGAGATTGTAGGCGGTTGTATTGATATTTATCCTGCTCCGGTAAAGGTCAGAAAACTGAGCCTGGATATCGGGAAGGTGAATGATTTCATCGGGGTTCAGGATATTACGAAGGAAATGGTGGTCAAGTATTTGGAAGCTTTGGAATTCAAAGTGGAGATGACCGATGGAGGCCTGGAGATAACGGTACCGACCTTCAGAGATGATGTTGAGGGTGAAGCTGATTTAATAGAAGAAATTTCAAGGCTTTACGGCTATGACAAAATCCCTGTCAAACTGATGGACACTACCTTTACACAGGGTGGAAAAAACAACAGGCAGGTAATAAGGGATATGGCAAAGTCCAACATGGCTGCCCAGGGGCTTTTTGAGGTAGTGACTTATACCTTTGTCAGCCCGGCGGTATACAACAAAATAAACCTCAAAGCGGAAAATCCCCTCAGAAATGCAATAAAACTGTTGAATCCTCTCGGAGAAGACCAGAGCATAATGAGGACAACAATGATACCCAACATGCTGGAGGTGATATCAAGGAACTACAATATGAAAGTAAGTGAGGGGCAGTTCTTTGAGCTATCAAAGGTGTACCTGGCGGATGAATTGACCGTAGAAAAGCTTGCTGAGGAAAGAGAGACCCTTACCATAGGTATGTACGGAGATGTGGACTTCTTTGACCTGAAGGGTGTTATTGAAAATCTGATGGATGAATTGCATATAGACAGATACAGGATATTGTCCTCAAATAATGACAGCATGCATCCGGGAAGGACTGCAGAGCTTCTTATAAACAACCGGAGGATAGGCTGCCTGGGAGAAGTACATCCTGAAGTGCTTGACAAGTATGATATCCCGGTAAGGGTTTATATTGCTGAGCTTAATTTTGAAGAGATATTGAGACAGTGCAATATGAATATAAAGTATAAAGCACTTCCGAAGTACCCGTCGGTTGCAAGGGATATAGCAGTCGTTGTGGCTGAAGAGATTACGGCAGGACAGATAGAGGAGATAATCAGAAATAAAGGCGGCAAGCTTGTTGAAGATGTCAAATTCTTTGACATATACAGGGGAAGCCAGATAAAGGAAGGCTATAAGAGCGTGGCCTATTCAATAGTATACAGATCCGATGAAAAAACTCTTTCGGAGGAGGATATAGGAAGAGTTCACAACAAAATAATAAGCTCCCTTGTAAATCAGGTAGGAGCGGAATTAAGGCAGTAGGATAATGGGACAGCATATCAGCGAGTACTTATACAGTGTGAGTTGATATGCTGTTCACAATTATTTTGCCTTAATGTAAAAAAATGAAGGAAAATCTGCGCATTTTGAAGAATATTATTTAGATATAGTTTTAAATCCCAAAGGAGTTGAAATATATGGCTGAGAAAAAGAAGACAACGGTCAGCATATTCGGCACCGAATACGTGATGGTCGCAGATAAGTCAGAAGAATATATATATAATCTGGCAGCTAAGGTTGATGAAGCGATGAAGGAAATTGCAAAGAGCAATTCAAGGTATAATCCCACAATGGTTGCTGTGCTTACTGCCCTTAATATGGCAGACGAACTGCAAAAATCCCAGGATGAGCTTGCTGAAACCGCTGAGAAGCTGGAGAACATCCAGGGAGAAATGCAAAGGCCCTTTGAGGAGCTTAATGAGCTGCGCCAGGAGTTGGAGGCTATTAAAGAGCAATATACTAAAATGCAGAGCGAGTATACAAGGTCGCAGATTGAACTGGGCAAGATAAGCAGGGAGTGGGCAAAAGCACAGGAGGAGCTTAGGGATTTAAGGTGCGAACTGGATGTTTCCAGGCAAACAATTGATGATGTTCAGAACAAGCTTTTTGAGAACCAGATAGAGCTGCTGAAGACAAAAAAAGAACTGGATGAAACGAAAATAAAAAGAATAGATAAAAACAGGAATATAAGGTAAAAATAATTACGAAACATGAGTCACGGGAAGTGAAGACAATGAACAAAATTGAACTTCTTGCCCCTGCCGGGAACTTTGAGGCATTAGCTGCTGCTGTTGAAAGTGGTGCTGATGCTGTTTATTTGGGCGGAAATAAATTCAATGCCAGGGCGTACGCTGACAACTTTGACGGCCAGAGCCTTATAAAAGCGGTTAACTATGCACATATAAGGGGCGTCAAGGTATTCGTCACTGTTAATATCCTGTTGTCCGACCGGGAGCTTGCTGAAGCTCTGGATTATATAAGCTTCTTATATCAAATAGGTGTTGACGGTATAATTGTCCAGGATATTGCGCTGTTAAAGCTGGCACGGAATGCCTTTCCGGATCTGCCGGTTCACTGCAGCACCCAGATGACCGTGCACAATGCGGAAGGGGCCAGGTACTATTCGGAATTGGGTGCCAAAAGGATAGTGCTGGCAAGGGAATTGTCCGTTGAAGAGGTCAGGGGAATTGCTGAAAGCACAGATGCTGATTTGGAGATATTCATACATGGAGCTTTGTGTGTGTGCTATTCAGGGCAGTGCCTAATGAGCAGCCTTATAGGAGGAAGAAGCGGTAACAGGGGGAGATGTGCCCAGCCCTGCAGGAAGAAATATTCCTTATATGATTTCAATACCGGAAAAGAAGTAATGGAGAACCGTCACAAGCATTTGTTGAGTACCAGGGATCTTAATACATACAACAGATTGAAGGAGTTAACGGAGTCAGGGGTGACTTCCCTGAAAATAGAAGGAAGAATGAAAAAACCCGAGTATGTGGCAATAGTGGTCAGGCATTACAGGAATGCCCTGGATAATATAATAAAAGGCAAAGAACCCGATACCGCCAATGCTGCTTATGAACTGGAAAGCGCATTCAACAGGGAGTTTACCGAAGGATACCTGTTCAATAGAAGGAACAGGGATGTGGTTAGCATAGACAGGCCCGACAACAGAGGTGTAAGGCTGGGAAAGGTAATAAGGCAGAAAGGCGAAATAGTATCTCTTTTAATAGAAGAGAATTCATTGAATGACGGGGATGGAATCGAAATAATATCAAAAATCGGCAGAAGCACCGGTGCGATAATCAGCGGAATAAGGGTCATGGGTAAGAATGTGAAAAGCGCAGTAAAAGGAGATATTGCGGAGGTTTTCATAAGAGACAGGGTTGAAGCCGGTTCCCGGGTAAGCAAAACCTTTGACAATGAATTAAACAGAAGGGCAAGAGAGGAGTACTCCCATGAGAATACAAGGAAAATCACTGTCTTGTGCAGTTTGGTTTTTAAAACCGGAGAATATCCGGTAATAACGGTAAAGGACGATGACGGCAACACTGTAAGCTATACCGATGAGGAAAGGGTCGAGGCTGCTGCAAAGGCTGTCACTCCGGTTGAAAAAATATTGGAACAGCTTGGGAAAACAGGCGATACCCCTTACACCATAGATGTAACCGAAACAGCAATAGATAGTGATTGCTACATACCTGCAAGGCAGATTAACCGGATGAGAAGAAATGTACTGGAACTGCTGTCACAGGCGCGCTCACAAAAATATGGCCGCCCGATTATACAGATTAATGCTGCAGGGCTAATTAACGGTTTGATATCAACTGTGAAGGCTCCGGGAGAATATTCATTGGAATATATATCAGGAATCAGGAATTATGCCTCTGCTGTAAATGCTTTAAATTCAGGAGCTGATTCTGTATATATTCTCAGTCATATATATGAGGGGGATATGGTTCCCGAAGCCGTAAAAATAGCAGAAGTATGCATTAGTTTAGGCAAGAGCTTGTTTTATGTGTTTCCGAACTTTATGCCGGACAGGGAAACAAGAAAAATAAAAGAGCGGCTTGGTGAAATAATAAAGGCAGCGGACATGAGGTATTTCGGTGCAGTGATATCGGATGCCGGACAATTGGAGCTGGCAAGGGATTTAGGGATCCGCAGGATAAGAATCAATTACAGCATGAATGTGTATAATTCCATATCCGCAAGTCATTGGTACGGAGAAGGAGCGGAAGCCGTAGGATTGTCCGCAGAATTGAATCTCCCGCAGATAAAAGCAATAACCTCAAATACCGCAGCCGCCGCGGAAGCTGTTGTGTATGGATATTTGCCGGTTATGACCACCGAATACTGCCCGGTTTCGATGTTCAGGGACGACTGCAATTATCCCCGGGGATGCAGCAGCTCCAATTATGGTATAATAGACGAGAAAGGAAAAATTTTCAGGATAAAAAAGCTTGATTCATGCAGGACGCAGCTTCTGAACTCCAATGTGCTGCTTATGGTTGAAGATTTGGGAGATGTAATAGACAGCGGAGTTATGAAGCTGAGGGCTGATTTTTATATTGAAAGGCCGGAAGAGGTCGGCAGAATTATGAAACTGTACAGGAACTATAACAGCATGAATGATGACGACAGGTCATTAATAAAAGAAATCAAGGGATCCGGATTTACAAAAGGACATTTTTACAGGGGTATCGATTGAAAGGAGGAACCGCAGGTGAATAACAGTGTTAGGGTGCTGCTTATTGAAGATGAAGAAAAGATGAGGGAGCTTATCAAGATAGCTTTCAGAAAAGAAGACTTCGTGATTATTGAAGCCGTTGACGGGAAACAGGGATTGAATCTTTTCAGAACGAACAGTGTGGACATTGTTATACTTGATATCATGCTTCCTGAAATCGATGGCTGGACAGTATGCAGGGAAATAAGAAGAACATCAAATATTCCAATAATCCTATTGACAGCACGGGGTGAGGAATTTGACAAGCTCTTCGGCTTTGAGCTGGGTGCCGATGACTATCTGGTGAAACCCTTCAGCCCGAAAGAGCTTTTGGCAAGGGTAAAAGCTTTGCTGCGAAGGGCAGAGATTAAGAGCAATGAAGCGGCTTCATATTATAAGTTCGGGAATATCGTGATTGACAGGCTGTCCAGAGAAGTAACGGTAAATGGAAGGGCTGTGAATCTTACCAATAAAGAATATGAATTGTTGTATTTTCTGGCTGCCAATCCCAAAATCGTCTTTACAAGGGAGCAGCTGCTGCTTAAGGTTTGGGGCTATGAGCAGTACGGTGACCCCAGAACTGTGGATACCCATATAAAGAAGCTGAGAGAGAAGCTGGGAGATTACAGCAGCTGCATCAGTACCATGTGGGGTGTCGGGTATAAGTTTGAGGTGCCGAAATGAGGAGCCGCGGAATAGCATTCAAGCTATGGGCATCAATAATTGCCATGACATTGGCGCTCCTGGTTTTTACATTGATATTCCAGACGGAATTCTTAAATGATTTTTATTTCGAATTGGAGAAAGAACAGCTGGAGAAGGATTGTTTCAGGCTGGCAAATTATGTGGCCAGGGATCAGCATTTCACAATACCATACTACAGTGTAATGAGAAGAGTAAATGATATAATAATAATTACCGACAATGACGGAATAATCATCTATGTTGAAGGTACAAACAAATACAAACTGGGCAGTGTTTTCGGGAAAAAACATATTGACAGTATACTTAAAGGGGAAACCGTCTATGAGCAGAGCAAAATAATCAGCAATCCATATTCGGTATGGCCAAAGGAGATGGATACGCTTCTGGTTGGCGTTCCTGTCAAAAAGAATATGGTTTTGACCCAGGAGAACAGGCAGCGTATTAGCGAAAGCTACGGGGGCGAATCATTAAAGCAGCCAGAGATTACCGAAGCCGTATATATAATCACCACCCTGGAGTATATGCAGACAACCATAGATGCTATAAAAAAGCAGTTTTTATATATATTTATCATGGCAATAGCGCTTGCTTCCGCAATATCATATTTCCTTTCACAAAGCTTTTCAAGGCCGCTGAAGCTTATCAACAATGCCGCACTGGAGATTTCAAAGGGCAATTATGATACTAAGATTGACCTTCGCTCCAGCAGGGAGATAAAGGAGCTTGGGGATACCATAAACAACCTGGCGAAGCAGCTTACCCGTGTTGAACAGATAAGGAGAGAGTTCATAGCCAATGTATCCCATGAAATAAGGACACCTTTAAGCTATCTGCAGGGGTATTCAGAAGTCCTGCAGGACGGGCTTGCTGATTCAGAGGAGGAAAGGAAGAAATATCTTGGAATAATAATGGATGAAACAGCAAGGTTAAAGCGGATGGTGGATGAAATACTCCAGTTGTCTCAGATCGAAGCGGGATTCGTACAGCTTCAGTCTATGCCCTTCAGCATGGATGGATTGATCAGGAGCATAATAGACAATATGCTGCCCCATGCATCAAAAAGGAATATAGGCATTAAATACATGAATACACCGGAGGATGCACTCATCTGCTTTGGCGATGAAAACAGAATAAAGCAGGTGATGATTAATTTGATAAACAACGCCATCAAGCATTCGTATGACTATGGTGAAATATTGATAAGCGCATACAGGCAAGATGAAAATATATTTGTATGCGTAAGGGATTTTGGGGAAGGGATACCTGAGGTGGACCTGCCCTTCATATGGGATAGATTTTATATTGTTGACAAGAAAAGGTCGGAGAATAGCACCGGCCTTGGGCTGGCAATAGTAAAGAACATAATAAATGCTCACGGCTGTGAGATAAATGTAAAAAGCGTGAACGGAGAAGGCTCGGAATTCTGTTTCTACCTCCCCGCCCATAAGGAGATGTAAAATCAGATACGGGCTGCGGGATGCGGAGTGCGGGAAGAGGTGAATGATTTGAACGATAAGGCACTGAGAATTCTTGAATATTATAAGATAATCGATATGCTGTGCGAAAATAC
>JAKJBT010000019.1 GCA_022706865.1 Bacillota bacterium | reverse complement strand
ACGTCCCCGTGTCTTATTCGAAGCCCTACTCTGGCTCTCGCATCTCGCACCTCGTATCCTATAATGGCATTTTGACAATAATAGTGATATATTTAATATTAGAGGTGAAGCACTTGATAAAGCTTTTTGCGGATTATCATACCCATACGGTATACAGCCACGGTACGGGAAGTATATTGGACAATGTAATGGCGGCGAGGAAAAAGGGGCTTACTGAAATTGCGGTTACAGACCACGGAATAAGGCATTTTGCCTATGGCGTCAGAATCAGGGATATTGCAAAGATGAGGGACGAAATAGACAGGATAAATTACAATTCAGAGGGCATAAAGGTACTCATGGGTATGGAGTGCAATATCATAAGCACCGCCGGGGATATAGACATGAATGACAGTATACGTAAATACCTTGATATACTACTGGTGGGCTTTCATATGATGGTATTGCCGAAGACAGCCGGAGATGCTGTAAATATCTACGGCAGAAACTACCTGTCGAAGATATTTCATTTAGGTACGGAAGGAATTAAAGAAGAAAACACCGAATCAATGATTAGGGCAATAAGAAAGCATAAGATAGATATAATAACACATCCCGGAACCCGCATTCCACTTGATATTTCTCTTATTGCAAGAGAAGCCGCAAAGACAGGAACTGCTCTCGAAATAAATTCCCACAGCAGTTATATGAAAGCAAAGCATGTTATTGCAGCAGCGAAAGAAGGGGCAAGGTTTGTAATTAACAGCGATGCCCATGCTCCGGAGGATGTGGGAAATCTGCAAAACGGCCTGAATATTGCCATGGAAGCCGGCTTGACCTGTGATCAGATCATAAATGCCGTAAAATAATCCAGGAGGTATGTCAATGAAATTTTTAATTGTTACCGGTTTATCGGGGGCCGGAAAAAGCCAATCAATAAAGTTTTTGGAGGATTTAGGGTATTTTTGCGTTGACAATCTGCCTCCTGCCTTGCTCGGCAGGTTTGTTGAAATGTGCTCTGAAAGCAAGGGTGATATAGACAAGGCAGCCATAGTAATAGATATAAGGGTAGGAAAGTTCCTGGACCAGCTTCCCGTACGCCTCGACGAGCTTAAGGAATTAGGCCATACCTATGACATACTGTTTCTGGAAGCTTCCGACGAGACTCTGATAAAGAGGTTCAAATCCAGCAGAAGGATGCATCCTCTGTCTGTGGGAGGCCGGATAATAAAAGGAATAAAAGCCGAAAGAAGAAAGCTTCAGGAAATAAAATCAAAAGCTACGAATATAATAGATACGACGAATATGAGTCCTTCGGAACTAAAACAGGAAATAATACATCTATTTGTAGAGGGAGGCAAGTCGGAAGGGCTGATAATACACATTATCTCTTTTGGCTACAAGTATGGCATACCCCTGGACTCCGATATGGTATTTGATGTAAGGTTTCTTCCGAACCCGTACTATGTGGAGGACCTTAAAAAATTCAGCGGAGCGGATGACGGGGTAAGGAATTATGTCATGCAGTGGCCTGCAGCAGCAGGATTCATGGATAAACTAACCGACATGCTGGAGTTTCTGATACCTCATTTCATTAAAGAGG
Organism: Bacillota bacterium; assembly: GCA_022706865.1. Next base: position 21,035 of record JAKJBT010000019.1, on the reverse strand, counting down.
GGAAATCTCAGCTGGTAATTTCAATTGGCTGTACGGGGGGACGGCATCGTTCCGTTACCATGGCCAATATGCTGAGCAATAAGCTGAAGGAGGCAAATCATAGAGTTATTGTGGAGCATAGGGATATTGAAGAGGAAAGATATAGATAATCAAACATGAAACGAGGGGGGTTACTTTTGAAAAACAATTCTGCAAAGAATTTATTACATGGGAAAAGGATTATCTCAGGAGGCCCGAAGGTTGTGGCGATAGGCGGAGGTACCGGCCTTTCAGTGCTTCTCAGAGGATTAAAGAAACATACATCTAATATTACTGCAATAGTCACTGTATCCGATGACGGCGGAGGTTCGGGACTGCTCAGGGAGGATATGGGGATTCTCCCTCCGGGAGATATCAGAAACTGCATAGTAGCTCTTGCCAATACCGAACCGATAATGGAGCAGCTTATGCAATACAGGTTTAGGGAAGGTGCGTTAAAAGGACAGAGCTTTGGGAACCTCTTTATTGCAGCAATGAATGACATCTGCGGAAGCTTTGACGCTGCTGTCAGGGAAGTAAGCAGTGTGTTGGCAGTGACGGGAAAGGTTCTGCCGGTGACGCTGGAAGATGTGGTGCTGTATGCAGAGCTTGAAGATGGTACTATTATTAAGGGTGAATCGCAAATACCCATCAAACAGCAGGCTTTGAACAAGAGAATAGGAAAGGTATTTCTGGAACCGGGCAATTGCATGCCTATGCCGGAAGCCCTCAAGGAGATTCAAGAGGCGGATGTCATTGTATTTGGGCCGGGAAGCCTTTACACCAGTATCATACCCAATATTTTGGTTAAGAATATTGCAGAGGCAATCAACAGTGCCAAAGCAATGAAGATATATGTATGCAATATAATGACACAGCAGGGGGAAACAATAGGGTACAGCGTTTCTGAGCACATAAAGGCAATCAATTATCATGGGAACAGGGCTCCGATAGATTATGTCATTGCCAATACAGGGGAAATCCCTCAAGCCCTTTTGGAAAAATACAAAACGGAGAACGCTTCTCCGGTTTTGATCGATTATGATATAATAGCTGATATGGGGATTAAAGTCATTGAAGAAGATTTTGTGAACATAGAGAACGGATATCTGAGGCATGATTACAATAAGCTGGCAGAACAGATATTCAAGCTGCTGAATGAAGAGCAGAAGTAATAAACAAAGGGGAGATAATATTGGACGAAAACATAAAAAAAGAGGTAATATCGTGGATAAAATTGATATTATCGGCATTTGTCATTGCCTTTATATTAAAAACCTATGTGTTCCAGATAGCATTGGTTAATCAGGTATCGATGGAACCCACCCTTTATGAGGGGGAAATACTTGTGATAGCAAAGGTGAACTACCTGATAAACGACCCTGCCAGAGGCGATATAGTTGTGCTTAAGGATGAGCTGGAGGATAAATATCTGATAAAGAGGGCGATAGGGCTTCCCAATGAAGTCATTGATATAAGAAATGACAGAGTATATATAGACGGAAAGGAACTGAATCCTGATTATACCGATATACCGACCAGGGATAACGGCTTTGTCAAATCCAGAGTGCCGGAGAATAAGTACTTTGTAATGGGAGATAACAGGATGCAAAGCAGGGACAGCCGATCGGATACGGTAGGCTTTGTCAGCCGTGACAATATTGTGGGAAAAGCGGTATTTAGAATATGGCCTTTTAATAAAATCGGAATAGTAAGATAAAGAGGGGCTGTTTAACATGACCTTTTCTTCTGTAACAAAAAATGAGATATCTAAGATTGCAGTCACTAATAAGTGCTGTCAGCTTGCACTGCTGTCAGCACTTATTAAAATGACCGGAACGCTTCAGATACATGGAATAGACAAGATAGGAATCACACTTTCCACTGAGAACGCATCAATAGCAAGAATGCTGTTCTCGCTGCTGAAGAGCTGTTTTGATATAAACACCAGGGTGGTTGTGAGGAAAAACAGGCATCTTAAGAAGAACAACAATTACACCTTATATATCGATTCTGACATGGGTTCTCACGAGATACTCAAGTTGACAGGGATATTGCAGGAAAGTGACAGGGGTATGAAACTGAATCATAAGCTTCCGCATTATCTGATAAAGAAGGCTTGCTGCAGGAGAGCCTATCTCAGAGGAATCTTTCTTGGGAGCGGATCCATAAGCGATCCTGAAAAGACATATCACCTTGAACTGGTAACAAATAATGAGAGTTTTGCCGAAGATATTAAAGATTTGATGAATCATTATCAGCTTGGTGCAAAGGTTGTAATGAGGAAAGGCAACTTTGTGGTTTATATAAAAGAAGGAGAGAACATTGTCAACTTTTTGAACATAATCGGGGCTCACAATGCTCTGCTGAAGCTGGAAAACATCAGGATATACAAGGAAATGAGGAATAATGTAAACAGGATAGTGAACTGTGAGACTGCAAACCTGGACAAGACCCTGAATGCAGCATTAAGACAGATAGAAAATATTGAATACATCAAGAACACGATAGGATTGGGCAAGCTTCCCGGAGGCCTGGCTGAAATCGCTGAGCTGAGGCTGGAGTTCAGGGATGCGACCCTTAAGGAATTGGGTGAAATGATGAGCCCTCCGATAGGAAAGTCCGGAGTAAACCACAGATTGAGAAAGCTGGATCAAATAGCGGAAAATCTCAGAGACAGGCACAGGGAATAGGCCAGAACACTATTCTTGCTGCGGCATAAGGAGATGATGCATATATGAGAAAAGTACCGGTTGATAAAGTGAAAGAAGGAATGGTTCTTGCCAGGACTTTACACAGCAATGACGGAAATATATTGCTGAATGCCGGTATCATACTTAAGAATTCTTATATTGCAAAGCTCAGGGATTTGGGTATCAGTGAAGTATATGTTGAAGATGAAATAAGCCGTGATATAGTGCTTAATGATGTTGTATCGGAAGAAACGAGATTTGAAGCCAGGATAAACATAAAGAACGCAATGGACAGCATAAGGTACGGATACTCCCTTGAAGTCAAGCCCATCAGGAATAGTGTATGCAAAATGATTGACGAGCTTATGAATGTAAAGGATACTATGGTAAGTATGCAGGATTTGAAGAGCAATGACCTGTATACCTTCAGCCACAGTGTAAATGTATGCGTATTATCTCTGATTACAGGCATATCCATGAAATATGATGAAGAAAAGCTCAGAGAGCTTGGAATGGGCGCAATGCTGCATGACATCGGTAAGATAAAGATACCCCAGGAGATATTGAGTAAACCGGGAAGCCTTACAACAGAAGAGTTTGAAATAGTCAAAAAGCATACAAGCTATGGCTATGAGCTGCTTAAGAGAAGCAGTGCGCTGAGCACCTATGCAAGCTATATAGCATTGACCCACCATGAGAGGTATGATGGTGAGGGCTACCCCCTGGGACTCAGGGGGGAGGAAATACATGAGTTTGCCAGAATAGTATCCGTCGCAGATGTATATGATGCCATAACTTCAGACAGGGTATATAAGAAGAGGATCAATATAAATGAAGCTGTTGAATATTTGATTGGGATGGGAGACCATCAATTCGACTACAATATTGTAAGGTATTTTATCGAGCATATAACCATATACCCTCCGGGGACCTGCGTACTTTTGAGCAGCGGGGAAAAGGCCATAGTAGTGGATGTGAACAAGAAATATCCCAACAGGCCGATTGTAAGAATACTTGTAGATGGAGAGGGACAGGTACCGGCAGAGCCTGTGGAGATTGATCTGACAAAGAAAAATACACTGTTAATCAGCGAAATCATAGACGATATATAACAATCCGGTCAGAGGAACGCAGGGACGCCATATATGGCATCCATGCCAGGAGGTGAGGCAATGCTTGTCGGAATTGACCTGGGGGGCACTGAGATAAAAGCAGGCTTGGTGGACAGGGAGGGAAGGATACTTCTGCAGTCTTCCATTCCTACTAATGCAGGCAGAGATTACAGGTTGATAATTAAAGATATGCAGATGCAGGTGGAAAAGCTGCTCAAGGACTATGGAGCAGACACAGGCGATATGGAATCCATAGGCATCGGAGCTCCCGGACTGATGAATGAGAAAAGCGGATATGTCATATACTGTACTAATCTTTTCTGGGAGAATGTACCTTTGGGTATTATGCTTAAGGAGCATTTCAACAAGCCTGTATATATGGGGAATGATGCTAATGCCGCCGCTTTGGCTGAAAGTCTTTTCGGCTCAACAAAGGGTGCTGAAAACTCTGTGCTGATCACAATAGGAACGGGTATAGGCAGCGGAATAATAATAAACCATAAGATATACAGCGGAAGCCACTTTGCGGGTTCTGAACTCGGGCATATGATTGTAGGGTCTAATTTTTACAGATGCAACTGCGGCAATATGGGCTGCCTCGAGACTTTTGCCTCGGCAACTGCAATGATAAGGTATGCGGTCAACAGGCTTGAAACGGACAGGATTAAGTCAAGCATTTTGGATAAGGCAGGAGATACACAAAACATCGATGCCAGGTTGATCTTTGATGCGGCGAAGGAAGGGGATCAGCTTGGCGTTGAGACTGTAGAAAGGATGATAAAGTATCTTTCAATAGGAATAATAAATATATTCAATATTCTGGATCCGGATATAATAGCAATAGGCGGCGGGGTATCCAAGGCCGGAGCCTATCTTACGGATAAGCTGAAAAAGGAAGTGGGCGGGATGCTGTTCACATCCGGAATCAAATACGGGGATATAGTATTGGCACAGCTGGGAAATGAAGCGGGGCTGCTGGGAGCAGCTTTCCTCGGGGTCAAGTAGTTTTTTGCAAGTGTGCAGAACCCTCGTTGAAATCTTGCCATAAAGGAGGAAACCATGAAAGAACTTGAATTTGATTACTCGAATTCCATGATAAGGGATCATGAATTATCTTATTTAAGGGAATATGTGAAGTCTGCCCATAACATGCTCCATGAAAAGACGGGAGCAGGTAATGATTTTCTCGGCTGGGTGGATTATCCCAAAAACTATGACAGGGATGAATTTGAAAGGATTATAAATGCTGCCGGCAGGATAAAGGATTCCTCGGAAGTATTTCTTGTAATAGGCATAGGGGGCTCATACCTTGGAGCAAGGGCTGCCGTTGAGCTTTTGGGGCATTCCTTCCGTAACCTGCTGCCAAAAGATAAGAGAAACGCCCCCGAGATATATTTCCTCGGAAACAATATAAGCGGCACATACTTAAAGGAACTTATGGAAGTGATAGAGGGGAAAAGCGTAAGCGCCTGTGTCATATCGAAGTCGGGGACTACTACCGAGCCGGCTATTGCCTTCAGGTTTGTGAAGTCATATCTGGAGGCGAAGTACGGAAAGCAGGAAGCTGCTAAAAGGATATATGCCGTTACCGATGCGTCCAGGGGCGCGCTTAAAAGGCTTGCAGATGCTGAAGGCTATGAATCCTTTGTTATAGCCGATGATATAGGGGGCAGATACTCGGTGCTTACTCCCGTAGGGCTTCTGCCCATAGCAGCGGCAGGAATTGATATAAGAAGCATCCTAGAAGGTGCAAGGGATGCCTGGGATGAATACAATGAGCCGGAGCTGGATAAGAATCAGTGTTACCGGTATGCGGCGGTGAGAAGCATACTTGCACGAAAGGGCAAGGCTATTGAAGTCCTTATAAATTATGAACCCTCTCTGCAATACTTTGCCGAGTGGTGGAAGCAGCTGTTCGGCGAAAGTGAAGGGAAGGACGGGAAAGGGATATTTCCTGCATCAATGAACTTTTCTACCGATCTGCACTCCCTGGGACAATTCCTTCAGGATGGCAGCAGAAATATGTTTGAGACCATCCTTAATGTGGAAAAGCCCAGATCGGAAGTAGAGATAATAAAGGATGAAGAAAACCTTGACGGTTTGAATTTTATAAGCGGAAAGACAATGGATTTTGTGAATAAAAAGGCGTTTCAGGGTACCATGCTTGCCCATATGGACGGAGGGGTACCGATAAATGTGCTCAATATTCCCGAAATCAGCGGGTACTATTTTGGGAAAATGGTTTATTTCTTTGAAAAGGCATGCGGAATAAGCGGGTATCTGCTTGGCGTCAATCCCTTTGACCAGCCCGGGGTTGAGGAATATAAAAAGAATATGCTTGCGCTGCTTGGCAAACCGGGTTATGAAGAACTAAGGGAAAAGCTGGACAAAAAACTAAGATAGGTGGTACCCGGTACCACAGGGGAGAAATACTTATGAAGAACTTTGTGCATCTTCATGTGCATACGGAATACAGCCTTTTGGACGGAGCGGGCAGAGTTGAAAAGCTTGTGGCCAGAGCGAAGGAACTGGGCATGGAATCAATAGCGGTAACTGATCACGGCGTTATGTACGGTGTGGTGGAGTTCTACAAGCAGGCAAAGAAATATGGAATCAAGCCTTTAATCGGCTGTGAGGTATATGTCGCCGCAAGGACAATGTATGACAGGGATCCCAAGCTGGACGGCAGTCAATATCATCTTGTGCTTTTAGCAAAGAATGAAGAAGGCTACAATAATCTGATAAAGTTGGTTTCCATAGGCTTCACGGAGGGTTTTTACTATAAGCCGAGAGTAGATATGGAAGTACTCCGCAAGTATTCCAAAGGGTTGATTGCATTGAGCGCCTGCCTTGCAGGTGCGATACCAAGCCATATAATCGACGGTAACTACGAGGCTGCAAAAAGAGCGGCATTGTCATACAATGAAGTTTTTGGCCAGGGGAATTTCTATCTGGAGCTTCAGGATCACGGGATAAAGGAACAGTCACTGGTAAACCAGGAGGTCGTAAGATTGTCCCGGGAGACGGGGATACCTTTGATTGCTACAAATGATGTGCACTATGTGGACAAGGAGGATGCCGCGGCTCAGGATATACTGCTTTGCATTCAGACAGGCAAGAATATCCTTGAGGAAGACAGGCTCAAGTTCCAGGGTCAGGAGTTCTATTTAAAAACATCCGAGGAAATGTATGAGCTTTTCAAATACGTTCCCGATGCCATTGAGAATACCGCAAAAATAGCGGAAATGTGCAGCCTGGAATTCAATTTCGGCCAGGTGCATCTTCCGGCTTTTGACGTTCCGGAAGGCTATACTTCGGACACCTATATCAGGAAGCTCTGTTATGACGGTTTGGCGAAAAGATACACCGAATTGACGGATGAGCTTAAAGATCGGGCGGAATATGAACTGTCGGTAATAACCAGAATGGGATATGCCGATTACTATCTGATTGTTTGGGATTATGTAAAGTTTGCCAGGGACAACGGGATAATGGTAGGGCCCGGAAGGGGTTCGGGAGCCGGAAGCCTTGTTGCCTACTGCCTCGGAATAACCAATATCGATCCGATTAAATATAATCTGATATTTGAAAGATTCTTAAACCCTGAAAGAATCAGCATGCCGGATTTTGATGTGGATTTCTGCTATGAAAGGCGCCAGGAGGTTATTGACTATGTCGTGTCAAAATACGGTAAGGACAGGGTGGCTCAGATAATCACCTTCGGTACCATGGCTGCAAGAGCCGCCATAAGGGATGTGGGCAGAGCACTGAACATTCCGTATGCCCAGGTGGATATGATTGCAAAAAAAATCCCCTTTGAGATTGGAATGACTATAGATAAGGCACTGGAAAGCAATCCGGAGCTTAAGGAGCTTTATTACGGTGATGAAACGGCAAGACAGCTTATAGATATGTCCAAGGCAGTGGAGGGAATGCCCAGGCACAGCTCCACCCATGCGGCGGGAGTGGTGATATCACGGAAGGCTGTAACAGAATATGTTCCTTTGCAGATGAACGAGGATGTAATAACAACACAATTCACCATGGGTACCCTTGAGGAACTGGGGCTCCTGAAAATGGACTTCCTGGGACTCAGGACCCTGACAGTGATAAGGGATACCCTGGAGCTTATAAAGGCAAAGGGAATAGAAGCCCCTGATATGGACAGCATAGATTATGATGACGCCAATGTGTATAAAATGATATCCCAGGGAGAGACATACGGGGTATTCCAATTGGAAAGCGGAGGAATGACCCAGTGCTTCAAGGAGCTGAAGCCGAGCTGCCTGGAGGATATCATAGCCGGAATATCCCTGTACAGGCCGGGAGCAATGGATCAGATTCCCAAATATATCAGAAACAAGCATAATCCTGAAAATATCAGATATATGCATCCCGCTCTCGAACATATTCTTGATGTAACCTATGGATGCATAGTGTACCAGGAACAGGTAATGCAGATAGTAAGAGACCTGGGAGGCTATTCCATGGGCAGGTCCGATCTCGTGAGAAGGGCCATGGGAAAAAAGAAAGCCGATGTAATGGCAAAGGAGAGGGAAAACTTCATCAACGGAATAGTTGACGAAGCCGGAAACGTAGTGGTAAAAGGCTGTGTCAGAAATGGGATACCAGCAGATACTGCAGCGGATATTTTCGATGAGGTAGCCAAGTTTGCAGGCTACGGCTTTAATAAGTCCCATGCGGCTGCATATGCCATAATAGCTTATCAGACGGCATGGCTCAAGTATTATTATCCTGTGGAGTTTTCAGCGGCGCTGATAACCAGTGTTATGGGAAACAGCAAGAAGGTAGCGGAATACATACAGCACTGCAAAAGCAAGGGTATTGAGGTGCTTCCGCCTGATGTGAATGAAAGCAGCGTAAGCTTCACGGTGAAAGAGAACAAGATAAGGTTCGGATTGGCTGCAGTAAAAAACGTGGGAATAAACGCAGTTCTGTCAATTATCAAAGCGAGACAGGAAAAGGGAAGGTTTGATGGGCTGTATGACTTTCTTCAGAAGATGGATTACAGCATCATCAACAAAAGAACGGTGGAAAGCCTTATAAAATGCGGCGCCTTTGACAGCTTTGGCGTATACAGGAGCCGTATGCTGGCGGTGTACGAAAAGCTTATGGAAAGCATACAAGGCCAGAAGAAAAACAATGTGGAGGGCCAGATTTCACTGTTTGATACCATAGATGACAGTGAGGATATAATGGGAAACATATATCCTGAAATAAACGAATATCCTAAGAGAAACATGCTTTCCATGGAAAAAGAGATGCTGGGGCTGTATATAAGCGGGCATCCCCTTGAAGAATACAAATCGGAACTGCAGGCATCAGTGACAATAACAACGGCAGAGCTGACCCCCGATAATGAGGAGGATGTACAGGATATTGAAAGGAATTCCGAGCTGGACGGAAAAATGGTGACCATGGGGGGCATAATTGTATCCGTAAAACGAAAAACCACAAAAACAAACAATATGATGGCTTTTGTGGAATTGGAGGATTTGTACGGTACTTTGGAAATAATAGTGTTCCCCAAAATATATGAAAGGGTCAAGAGCCTTCTTGTTCAGGATACAATTGTTCTGGTGGAAGGCAGAATAAGCCAGAAGGAGGAAGAGGCCGCAAAAATTATATGTGATGCTGTAAAGCCTTTGAAAAAGTATGCGGGCAAGAAGCTTTACATAAGAATAAACACCGATCTGCAGCCGGAAATCGTCGAACAACTGAAAAAAGTGCTGATTGAATATAAAGGAGAGCAGCCTGTGATTCTGGTAAACGAAGCAAATAAGGATAACGGAAAAGGCAGGGTAATGAAGGCTGACAGAAGCATTTGGGTTGACATAAATGATAAGCTGCTTAATGATCTGAAAGAGGTTGCAGGATCAGATTGTGTGGCAGTCAAGTAACGATGTACAGAATAATCTTGATATTAAAGGGCATTTCATTTAAAATTATTTCTAAGCAGGAGGATTGCTCCACCAACAGGAATTTGAAGGATACGTTATATTTTGCAGACATATAGGTTTGACAATGAAGGAGGCAACAATTATGTGGACAGTTGTATACCTCGCAAAAAACAAAAGAATCGCCGAAAAAATCAGCAAGCTGATGACAAGTGAGGGGGTTCTCGTTAAACTGCAGCCGGTAAACAAGAACACCGGTGAAGAAGATAGCTATGTTGAAATATTGGTACTTGAATCTGAGGTGGAGGAAGCACACAATATTTTATATGAACTTGGGTATTAATATGGTATCAGACACCATATTGAATTTATTTTCATATAGTATCGGGACATATTATGACCATATAGGACAAAAGGAGGAGCACCCATGAAGAATATTGCAGTATTAACCAGCGGAGGTGATGCACCGGGGATGAATGCCGCCATACGGGCAGTTGTAAGGATGGGCATAAACAGCGGGTTTGATGTATTTGGTGTGAGGAAGGGTTTCCGAGGGCTTATTAACGGAGATTTTGAAAAGATGAACGAATCCTCCGTATCTGATATTATACAAAGAGGCGGAACTATACTGCAGACGGCCAGAAGTGAAGAATTCAAGACAGAAGAAGGCCAGGATAAGGCAGTCAAAATGGCAAAGATTTTTGATATTGAAGGTTTGGTGGTCATTGGAGGGGACGGATCCTTTGCCGGAGCCAAAAAGCTTTCAGAAAAAGGCGTTGCCTGCATAGGAGTGCCCGGCACCATTGACAATGACCTGGCTTATACTGATTATTCAATAGGCTTTGATACAGCTGTGAATAATGTGCTGGATGCAATTAACAGAATAAGAGATACTTCATCCTCTCATGAAAGGGCAAGTATTATTGAGGTAATGGGAAGAAACTCCGGGGATATAGCACTGTATGCGGGACTGGCGGGAGGAGCGGAAGGTATCATAGTGCCTGAGATGGGATTTGAACTGGATGATATCTGCAGGCTGCTGATAGAGAGGAGAAACAAAGGCAAGCTTCACAGCATAATAATCCTTGCGGAAGGAGTAGGTGACGCCAAGCAGCTGGAGCAGCAGATAATGGAGAATGTTGATATTGAGGTAAGGTCAACCATACTTGGATATACCCAAAGAGGCGGAAGCACAAGCGCCTTTGACAGGATACTGGCAAGCAGGCTTGGCGCCAGGGCAGTGGAACTGCTGGCTGAAGGAAAATCGGCAAGGGTAGTGGGTATAAGGGATAATAAGCTGATAGATATGGATATAGCAGAAGCCCTTAGTATGAAAAAAGTATTCCCGCGGGAACTTTATGAGTTGGCAATCAAACTACAGTAGATAATAGGCATGAGACTTATTATATAACATAACAAAACTTGAAAAGGAGAGATGAATTATGGCTGCATTAAAGGGAAACTGCCTGGTGGCACAATCCGGAGGACCGACTTCTGTAATTAATGCCAGCGCTTGCGGCGTTATACAAGAGGCATTCAGGGCCGGAGAAATTGATAAGGTTTACGGGGCGCTTCACGGTGTGGCGGGGTTGCTTAAGGAAGACCTTTTCCTGCTAAATGAGGAATCACCCGAAGAAATCGAGCTGATGAAGGTAACACCTGCATCCGCTTTGGGCTCCTGCAGGTACAAGCTGAAGTCCATTGAGGCCAGCGAAGGGGATTACAGAAGGATAATAGATGTATTTCAGGCACACAATATCAGGTACTTCTTTTACATAGGCGGAAACGATTCCATGGACACTGCAAACAAGGTAAGCCAGTATGCCGTGAGTGTGGGTTACGAGCTTAAATCCATAGGAGTGCCCAAGACTATAGATAATGATCTGCCTATTACTGATCATACCCCCGGCTTTGGAAGCGCTGCAAAGTTCATTGCAACATCAATAAAAGAGGTTGGCCTTGATGCAAGGGTATATGACTATCCTACCGTGACAATATGCGAATTGATGGGCAGGAACGCAGGCTGGCTTACTGCTTCCGCTGCTTTGGCAAAGGGAGTTGAAGATGATGCTCCGCATTTCATATACCTGCCGGAAGTACCCTTTTCCTTTGAAAAATTCGGCAAGGATGTAAAATCCGCTTTGGATAAATACAACTATGCAGTAATAGCTTTTTCTGAAGGGATAAAAACCGAAGACGGCAAATATATTTCTGAAATAGAAGACCCCAATGCAAGAAGGGATGCTTTTGGACATGTGCAGCTGGGAGGCGCCAGCGAGGTTCTTGAACGTTATGTCCTGGAAAACATATGCAAGAAGGTCAGAACGGTAAATTACAGCACTATACAGAGAAGCGCCGCACATTGGGCGTCCCTTACGGATAACGAGGAAAGCTATATGTGCGGAAAAGCAGCAGTACAGTATGCGATAGAAGGACATACAGGAAAAATGGTTGGTATGTTCAGGGGCAAAGGAAAGGAATACACCTGCGAAACACAGCTTATCGACCTTGATGATGTTGCCAATAAGGAAAAAAAGATTCCGCCGGAATGGATCAATAAAGATGGCAATTACATAGAGCAGCCGCTTCTGGATTATATAAGGCCTCTTGTAATCGGTGAAGTCAAGATCCGCATGGAAAACGGAATCCCGAGATACGCAAGGCTTAATAAAAAGCTTATAGAAAAAAAGCTAGAGAAGTGGGATAAAAAATAATATGAGAAAAACAAAGATTGTATGTACCATAGGGCCTGCAACTGAAAGTGAAGAGATGATAAGCCAGCTTATAGCGGCCGGGATGAATGTAGCCAGGCTGAATTTCTCCCATGGGGATCATGCTGAGCACAAGAGAAGGATTGATGCCATAAAGAGAATAAGGGAGGAGCTTGGCAGGCCTGTGGCAATCATGCTGGATACCAAGGGGCCTGAAGTAAGGCTGGGATATTTCAAGGACGGAAAGGCTGAACTGGAAAAAGGCCAGAGCTTCACGCTTACAATAAGAGATATACAGGGGGACAGCACACAGTGCAGCATTACATATAAAGAATTGCCCGAAGAGGTGGCTGTGGGCTCCAGAATACTTATTGCAGATGGAGTCATAGAGCTTAAGGTTCTGGATAAGAATGAAACTGATGTAATATGCCAAGTGGTAAACGGAGGCACTCTGGGAGACAGGAAGAATGTGAACATACCGGGAGCTACCTCCAAGCTCCCCGCAATAACTGAAAAGGATATAGCCGACCTTGTCTTCGGCATAGAAAACGGAGTGGACTTTGTCGCTGCTTCCTTCATAAGAAAAGCTGCAGATGTGCTGGATATCAGAAAAATCCTGGAAGATAACGGCGGAGGGCATATTCAGATAATTGCTAAGATAGAAAACCAGGAGGGTGTCGATAATGTCAGAGACATTCTCAAGGTATGCGACGGGCTTATGGTTGCAAGGGGAGACCTTGGGGTTGAAATAGCGACTGAGGAAATGCCTTTGACTCAAAAGCTTTTGATCAAGAGGGCCAATGAAGCGGGCAAACCGGTTATAACAGCGACACAGATGCTGGACTCCATGATGAGAAATCCCAGGCCTACAAGGGCAGAAGTGACAGATGTGGCAAATTCCATAATAGACGGTACGGATGCAATAATGCTGTCGGGAGAGACTGCGGCGGGGAAATACCCCGTAGAAACCGTGCTGACAATGTCATCTATTGCCGAGAGGATAGAGAAAGAACTGGATTACGGGAAGAGCCTGAGCAGCTTTTCAGGAAGAAGAATAACAATAGCAAATGCAATTTGCCACAGCTCATGCACCACAGCATTTGAGCTGCAGGCAGCTGCCATCATAACACCTACTCAATCCGGTTCTACAGCAAGAATGGTATCTAAATTCAGGCCAAAGGCACCCATAATTGCCACTACCTCTGATGTTGGTGTAATGAGAAAGCTTTGCCTGAGCTTCGGGGTTTATCCCATATATGTGCCTTTTACCAAGAGGACGGATGATATAATTGACCGGGCTGCAGATGCAGCTGTTGAAGCCAAGCTTATCAAGAACGGTGATCTTGTGGTTATAACGGCAGGTATCGGAGCGGCAGGCAGCACAAACCTGATTAAGGTTCATATAGTAGGAGAGATTTTGGCAAAAGGAATAGGAATAGGTGACGGATCGATTACCGGAAAGGTTTCGATTATTGATGATATACCGGGAGATTTTGGCAAGCTCCGGGAAGGAGATATACTGGTTGCGAGATCCACTGATATAGAGCTGGTACCCCTTATGGAAAAAGCATCGGCATTTATAGTGGAAGAAGGCGGGATAACATCCCATGCAGCTATTGCGGGAATCAACCTCGGAAAACCGGTAATAGTAGGGGTGGAAAATGCAGTAAACATTTTCAGGGATGGACAGCTTATTACTATGGATACGGCACGGGGGCTCATATACAGGGGAGCGGCAAAGGTGCTGTAACAGGAGGATTGTTGGATGAAGACGCATGATACAATACTCAGGACCAGGTACGGAGAGACCGATCAGATGGGGATAATATACCATCCAAACTATTACATATATTTTGAAATGGGAAGGACCGAGTACCTTCGGGAAGCAGGAGGGATATCATACAAGGAAATGGAAGAACTGGGTATAATGCTCCCATTGACAGAAACCCACTGCAAATATAGAATTCCCGTACTGTATGATGATGAAATCCTGGTCAGAACCGGTATAAAGGAAATGACCGTTGCAAGGATAGCATTCTCCTATAAGCTTTTGAGGGTCTCAGACGGAGTGCTGCTGGCGGAAGGAGAAACAGTCCATGCTTTTGCCAACAGAAACGGGAGGCCTATAAATTTGAAAAAGCATTGCAGCAATATTTACAACACATTGTATGAGCTTGCAAAAGATAAGGAGGAATAATAGTTGCAGTACAGAATACTTGGGAAAACAGGAATGAAGGTATCGAGGATAAGCCTAGGAGGCATACCTATTCAGCAGCTGGATCAGGATGATGCAAATAAACTTATAGAAAAAGCCCTGGAATACGGCATTAATTTTATTGATACCGCAAGGGGATACACAGTAAGTGAGAGCCTGATAGGAGGCGCACTGTCGGGAAAAAGGCAGCAGGTGTTCCTGGCTACAAAATCCATGGCAAGGGATAAGGAAGGGTTTAAGAGGGATATAGAAATCTCTTTAAATAATTTAAAAACAGATTATATTGATCTTTACCAATTTCATAATATAATCAACCTGCAGGAGTTGGAAAAGGTAATGGCAAAAGGCGGAGCCCTTGAAGCCATGCTCGAATATAAGGATAAAGGAATCATAAAAAGTATCGGAATAACAGGCCATAGTCCGGAGGTTATCGAAAAGGCCATTGAATATGATGTTTTCGAAACGATTCAATACCCATATAATGCAGTTGAAACCAAGGGAGCGGAGTTTTTCAGGAAAGCCTATGAAAAAAACCTGGGAGTAATTGTAATGAAGCCTTTTGCAGGAGGCGCCATTACAAATACCAGGGCAGCATTGAAGTTCATACTTCAGAATCAGCACGTAACCTGTGCAATACCGGGGATGTGCAGTATTGAACAGCTGACGGATAATGTGAGAGCAATAGAAGAAATGCCGCTGTCAGAGAAGGAAGCGAAGGCCCTTTCTAAAGAAGCTTCGGAATTGGGAGAACGCTTTTGCAGAAGATGCGGGTATTGCCAGCCCTGCCCTAAGGGGATCAATATGCCTGTAATATTTGTCCTTGAAAGCTATTACAAGAGATATAATCTTATGGAATGGGCACAAGTAAGGTATGACAATCAGCCTTCAAAAGCCAGTGACTGTGAGAAATGCGGATTGTGTGAGACAAGGTGCCCATATAATCTTCCGATCAGGGATATGCTTGAATCCGTAAAAGAGACCTTTGAGAAATAAAAGAGCAAAAAATGCGGTCAAAAGGCCGCGTTTTTTATTTTGCGTATATGAGTTGCAGAGGAATGTCGAAAAAGCACAGTTTATATAAAATATAGGGCAATTCAACGCAAATCACTGTAAAGTGGAAAAATAATACTGTAATATTTTAGGTAAACTGGATAATGGCGGTGAGACTGTTGAAATTAAAAGCAGATAATATTGCAGGAATATCAGATCACAAGCAAATAGCAAATAATGTAGAGTTAATCACGAAGAGAATCAAAGAATATTATTTGAAAGAAGACATCAATGCATTGGAAAAGTTAAGGGATCTATGCAAAAAGGAAGAAATGATGATAGAAGCTGCAAAAATGCATAGGAACATAGGAATGTATCACTTTTATATGAATAATTGCATTGATGCTGTGAAATCAATGAAACTTGCTATAGATACAGTCAGGCGCGAAGATTGTTTGAATCTCCTTGTTGAATATTACTCTGAATTGGGATATATATATTTTCATAATCACGAGTATATACGCTCCAAAGCGTATTATGATAAGGCTGAAGAACTTCTTTTGCAGGTTCCGAAGATTGACAGGGAAATATTATATCTCCATTATTACAGATACGGGATGCTTCTGAGCAATATGCAGGAGTATTATTGTTCTGAACAGAAGCTGAAAAATGCACTATTATATGCAGGGGACGACAAGGATACCGCGTTGATTATTATGAACATCGGCTTGTTATATAAGGGGCAGAAGGATTTCAAGGCAGCATTGAGATACTACAGTAAGGCCCTCTGCCTGGCGGACCAAAAGGATATGAAAGTAAAGTGCAGGGTGTATAATAATATCGCTATTGTTTACAAAATACTGGGGCAGTATAAAAAGTCACTCAATTACATTAATAAGGCATTTAAGTGTATTAAAGATAATGATATGGAACTTTCTTTTATATGCTTCAACACATATACGGAGATCAAACTGTTGATGGGTGAAAAGGAATCGGTACTGGATGATTTTCTGCAGCTTCTTCTGAGAGTACAGGATGTTCACCTGTACAAAGGATATATTATACAAGGAATCAGCAATATGATAGCAATCGGCAGTGAAGACAGAAAGGTTCTCAAGAGGCTTGAAAATGCAGTAATAAAGCTAATTGAAGGAAATACATATGAAAACGAAGTATATATTAAAGAACTGAAAGTGTGCCTGGCAGATATTAAGCTTTGCCTGAGAGAGTTTAAAAGCAATTTGAAGGATGGCAAATATGCAGCAATTAACAAGGTGTAATTTTTGAATATTTTTTTTTATACAAGCCAAAATACATAAAAGTATTGGAGAGTGTAACTATGGATAAAGATGACCTGAAGGACATTATAATCTCCGATGAAGAAGAAAGGGAGAAACAGATTCACGAGCTGATAAGAGGAAAACGGTCATTGGACATAAATAAGGAGCTCTGCAAGACACTTACTGTGGGTGAAAGAATGGCTGACAAAATTGCAAGGTTTGCCGGAAGCTGGTCTTTCCTATTCTTCTTTGGAGCTGTAATAATTGCGTGGGCAATCTTAAACTCAAAGTACCTGTTTGACAAGCCTATAGATCCTTTTCCCTATGTTTTTTTGAACCTGATACTAGGCTGTATTGCATCGATACAGGCGCCCATAATAATGATGAGCCAGAACAGGGAAGCTCAAAAGGACAGGCTGCGCTCAGAAAATGAGTATCTTATAAATTTAAAATCGGAAATAATACTTGAGGATCTGCATATGAAGATAGATGAGATAATCAGAGAGAATAAAACATTGAAAAGAGAGCTTGATAATATTAAGATGGAGGTAGAAAAGTCCAATTCAAATATCCAACTGAGGAGAAATACAGATGGAAAAAGCGATACCGGTGGAAAAGAACCGGAATTATATAGTTGATATAACAGGGCTTTCCAGTGAGGGCCTTGGAGTGGCAAGGATAGAAGGCTTCACTGTGTTTGTGGAGGGTGCACTTCCCAAAGAACAGGCGGAGATAAAAATAGTAAAGGTACTGAAAAACTACGCCTTCGGCAAGCTGTTAAGGACATTGAAGACTGCAGCATGCAGGATTGAACCTTCCTGCGGAGTTGTGAAAAGGTGCGGGGGCTGTCAGCTGCAGCATATGAGCTATGAAGCACAGCTGCAATATAAGACTCAGCAGGTGAAGGATGCCCTGGAACGGATCGGAGGGCTTAACGGTGTTGCTGTTCACGATACAATTGGAATGGAAGATCCATGGCGGTACAGGAACAAGGCGCAGTTTCCCGTAGGAATGGACGGGGATGTGATGATAGGCTTTTATGCAAACAGGAGCCATGAAATAATTGATACCCCTCAATGCTCAATTCAGGATGCCGTCAACGATAACGTCATTCAGACAGTCAGAGAATTCATAAAGAAATATGATATCAGCGTATATGATGAGAATACAGGCAAAGGCATCATCAGGCATATAGTTACCAGAAAAGGCTTCAAGACCGGCGAAGTGATGGTCTGTATTGTGATTAACGGAGACTCTCTTCCCTGCGGCAAAGCCCTGGTTGAAATGCTGAGAGCAAGGACTGACGGGCTGAAAAGCGTGGTAGTGAATATCAATAAAAAGAAAACAAATGTGATATTAGGGGAAAGGAATATTGTGATATTCGGGGAAGAGGCAATATACGACTACATTGGAGAGTTTAAATTCAGAATATCCCCCCTATCCTTTTTCCAGGTGAATCCCGTTCAGACGGAGGTATTGTACGGCAAGGCCCTGGAATATGCAGACTTAAAAGGCGATGAAACGGTTTTTGACGCTTACTGCGGTATAGGTACAATATCACTGTTCTTAAGCAGGAAAGCCAAAAAAGTATATGGAATCGAAATCGTACCCCAGGCAATTAATAATGCCAAAGAAAATGCAAGGCTTAACGGAGTAAAAAATGTTGAGTTTCTTGTCGGTGAGTCTGAGATAGTGATACCGGAATTGTACAGGAAGGGCATCAAGGCAGATGTAATAGTAGTAGACCCTCCAAGAAAGGGCTGCGACGAAAAGTTGCTTGAGGTAATTACAGAAATGAGCCCTGAAAAAGTTGTATATGTATCCTGCAATCCTGCAACCCTGGCCAGGGATCTGAAGTATCTGTCCGAAAGAGGCTATGAGGTCAGGGAGGTACAGCCGGTGGACATGTTCCCTCAGACTTCTCACGTTGAGACGGTTGTATTGATGTCTAGAAAGTGATGTCCGGAAAGCCTTGAGAATACTGAGTTTTATAAAATGAAAGTAAATCTGTCTACTCGACTTAAGCCCTCGATATGTGTACGTGGAAACATATCGAGGGTGTTTTTTTGTGGTAAAAATGAGTCTGAAATTAGGTAGGGGTGAGTGGACAGAATAGATAAATTAGTAGGGTTGAGGAGACAGGATGGATGTAACATTCTATACACCTGAGATTATCTTAATTGCAAATCGAAATGCAACCCTTTCGACCTGTACCGACCTTTCTGAAATTTAATAACCCATATTACCCGAGAGGTTGCATCTCAGCATACAAATGTGGCGGGATGTCAGGGGCGGGCGGTTACGCCCGTTCATCGGAGCGTAGCGCAGACCCTTGATATCCCATTACATTACATCCTTTTGTCCTCGGTCTGTCATGACAGACCGACTGCCTTCCGGCGAGGACGGGGTTTGGGGCAGAGCCCCAAGGTCTTTATACAAATTCTCTATTTATAATCCTTTCTGTTGCCGAATATACAAGTATGTTGGCGGCTGAAAGGAGAGTAATCATGTCAACATTTTTCACTTATGAGGAGCGGTTAACCCTCCAGAAATACCTGAAGGAAAGCCAATCCTTCAAAGAAATCGCCCGCACTTTAGGCAAGAACCCGAGTACTATTTCAAGAGAAGTCCGCAAGTATCTTTCGGAGGTTGCCACCGGATACCCAGGATTCCCCCATAACACCTGCAAAAACCGTTTCAACTGCAGAAAGAAAGATTTATGCGGTAAGGAATGTACGAGGACTTCGGCGGCATACTGCAAGCTCTGTCAACGGTGCAACGATAACTGTCAGGACTTCATTGAAGAAATCTGTACCGCGAGGTCTCGGGTTCCATATGTCTGCAACGGCTGTGAGCAAATCGGTAAATGCAGTTTGATGAAAAACTTATATGATGCTGAGCACGCTCATGTGAAAGCTCATGAAGTCATTTCACAGTCCCGCAGTGGTCTTTGCATATGCGAAGAAGAGATCGCTAGGCTCAACGCAATTATCAGTCCGTTGGTTAAGCAGGGGCAATCCATCCATCAGATTTACGTGTCCCACAAAGACGAGCTCATGTGCAGCGAGAAGACCATCTACAACTACATAGACGCTTGCATTCTGGATGTACGCAACATCGACCTGCCCAAGAAAGTGAAGTTCCGTGAACGCTACAAAAAACCGGAATTCAAAGTGGACAAAGGCTGCAGGATTGGACGTAACTACGAGGCATTCCAAAGCTTCATAGAAAGCAACCCTGATACGGCGATTGTCCAAATGGATTCAGTAATTGGAACCAAGGGCGGTAAGTGCCTGTTGACGGTACATTTTGTAGAAACCAGCCTGATGCTTGCTTTCCTGAGGGAATCCAACACGTCACAATCAGTAATCGACGTGTACAACAACCTCGACAAAAGCCTTGGGCGCGGACTGTTCCGGAAGCTGTTTCCTGTCATCCTCACGGACAACGGAAGTGAGTTCTCCAATCCCAAAGCCATCGAGTATGGGCCTGAGAAATACGATGGTTTGCGTACACGAATTTATTACTGCGATGCCGGTTGTCCTCATCAAAAAGGCGCCATTGAGGTCAACCATGGACTGATTCGCAGGGTGCTTCCCAAAGGCTCAAGCTTCAATCATTTGGAGCAGGAAGACATTACATTGATGATGAACCACATCAATTCCTACAAAAGAAAAAAGCTGAACAACCGCAGTCCCTACGAGACGTTCAGCTTTCACCACGGAGAAGAGGTCTTAAAAAAACTTGGATGTTCGCCGGTGCCAGCCGATGAAATCCTTTTAAAGCCAACCCTTCTCAAAAGATAGTACCTTAAAAACAGTGCCGCCAACTACCTATGCATACCCCTGATACAGGGGTGGATTCTCCGATTACAAAAACATCGAGAGGGAGTTCACCTCCGCTTGGCGTGCTCGTTTTTCTTTATCATACGCCAGATAAATGAAAAAATCAAACTGCATTTGAGTTACAAAAATGGCGTCTCGTTTTCAAAACTAGCTTCTCGGATACAAAACTTGCGTCTCGTTTACAAATATTCAGTTGTCAATTTACAAACTAGCATTTCGCCCTACAAAGTGGCGTCTCGTCTTTCAATTGAGT
>JAKJBT010000018.1 GCA_022706865.1 Bacillota bacterium | reverse complement strand
TGATAGCGGTACCGATGACAGACAGGGGAAGGATAAAGGGAGTGACGTATCTTTCAGTATCAATAAAGAGCAAGGAGTTTGATGCCGGAACCTACAACTATGTCAAGACCCTGGTTGATATTATGGCTGCGGCATTCTAGTGCAGGTTACATACCTGCACTTTTTAATGCATAGGATACACTATTGTTACTAAAACAGTTTGAATATTCTTACTGTAAAATGTATAATTTAAGTATATCCGAATTGGGGGGAGAGGTAGTCAGTGAAAGGATTTGGCAGAATTAAAACCAAAGGTATTACGATATTACTGGTAATCATTGTGCTGGTAATAGCGTTTTTTAGTAATATAGCCGAATACCTTATTAACTATCAGTGGTTTTCGAAGATTGGTTATAAAGAGGTATTCTTTAAAAAGCTTTTTACACAGATGAAGTTTTTTATTCCGGCTCTTGTTGTATTATTTTTTCTGTTTTACCTGTATCTGAAATCTATTAATGCGCATTCTATAAGGCACAGCGGATTGGTACTGTCAAGCGTTGAAAAAAGAATAAGAACAAAGATATCTATATATGGTTCTTTAGGCTTAGCCCTTGTTTTCTCTTTGTTATTCGTGTTCGATATATGGTATGATTTTTTGATATTTATTAACAAGACTCCCTTTGGCCTGGCAGATCCTATATTTGGAAAGGATATAGGATATTTTGTGTTTTCACTGCCTTTCTTCAATAAACTGTATAATTTTCTGCTGATGATTGTATTTGCATTTGCGGCAATTACCTTTCTTTTTAATGCTTACAATTTCATTACCACAAAGGTGCCAGACGAGAAGTTGAATATGGATATAAGGTCTTTCGGCAATTCCAAGGACATGTACAGAAACATACTTGGGACTGCTTCAAAGCAGCTTATGTTTCTTGGAGGCCTATTTTTTCTGATATTAGCTTTCGGCTTCTATCTCAGGACCTTTGACCTTCTTTATTCTTCAAGAGGAGTAGCATATGGTGCAAGTTATACTGATATTAACATAACTCTTCCCGCCCATTACGCATATATTGGCATATGCATATTGACAGCAGCATTACTGATATTAAACAGGAATAAGAAAAACATAAAGCTGATTGTTCTAGGGCCGCTGCTTCTTGTAGTTGCCATGATTGCCACCGGAGTGGTATATGCCATAGTTCAGAATATGATAGTAGCACCAAATGAACTGGCAAGAGAGGAAGAATTCCTGCAGTATAATATTAATTATACAAATTATGCATACAATCTTGATAAGGTCACGGAAAAGGAGTTTTCCGTCAATCAGGCCCTTACACGGGAGGATATTGAAGAAAATGAGGTTACTATAAATAATATTCCGATAAATGATTACAGGCCTGCAAAGGATATTTATAATCAGATTCAAGGATTGAAAAGCTATTATCAATTCAACGATATGGATATTGACAGATATATGATAAACGGAGTATACAGGCAGGTATTCATATCAGCCAGGGAGCTTCAGTCTGCAAATATACCGAAGCAGACAGAGGCCAGAGGGGCATCATGGATAAACAAGTATCTTAAATATACTCATGGATATGGTGTTTCAATGTCTCCGGTAAATGAAGTCACCGCTTCGGGTCAACCCAGGCTGTTCATAAGAGATATGCCTGTGATATCAGATATTGATATAAAGGTGGATGTTCCGCAGATATACTTTGGAGAAAGCACAAAGGACTTTGTAATTGTCAACTCCAGAGAGAAGGAATTTGATTATCCGGCGACCAATATGAATATGGAGACTGAATACAGCGGAACAGGAGGTATAAGTCTTAATATATTAAACAGGATACTTTTTGCAGTACGGGAGGGAGAGTTCAATTTATTATTATCCCAGGATATTAACTCAAAGAGCAGAATACTCATAAACAGGGAGATAATTGACAGGGTTAGGAAAATTGCTCCATTCCTCACTTATGACGAAGATCCCTATATAGTGATTAATAATGGGAAATTGTACTGGTTGATAGATGCATTTACAACAAGCAGCAGATATCCATATTCAGAGAGGATCAACAGCCAGACATCCACAAACTATATACGCAACTCCGTCAAGGTTGTAATAGATGCTTATAACGGTACTACCGAATTCTATATTGCAGATGTAAGCGACCCCATAATTAAGACATATTCCAAGATATTTGATACGTTGTTTAAGCCAATTGCTGAAATGCCTGAGGGCTTAAGGGCCCATATAAGATACCCCCAGACATTGTTTGACATACAGGCGGATATATACAAGAAATATCATATGAAGAATGCCCGGGAGTTTTACAATAAAAGCGATGTGTGGGATGTATCGACCCAAATCTATGGAACCAGTACCACTCAGGCAAATGCAGAGATGGTAGAGTCCTCATATCTTATAATGAGGCTTCCGGACAGCAAAAAGGAAGAATTTCTGCTGATGGTTCCATATACTCCTCAAGGGAAGACCAATATGATATCCTGGCTTGCGGTAAAGAACGACGGGGAGAAATATGGAGAGATAATACTGTACAGCTTCCCGTCAGGAAAAATAGTAGAAGGCCCTATGCAGATAGAGGGCATAGTCAGTCAGGACACCATAATAGGCCCGCAGTTGAATTTGCTGGCAACGGGAGGAAACTCACAGGTAGTAAGAGGAAATATGCTTACAATACCCATTGAAGAATCGATACTGTATGTAGAGCCTATTTATGTAAAAGCATTAAATGCCAATGCTCTTCCGGAGCAGAAGAAAGTAATAGTATATTTTAATAATAAGGTTGTAATGGAAGATACATTGGATGAAGCCTTGGACAGGGTGTTCCCCGTAAAAGAAAAACCGGAAGAAGAAACACCGGATGAACCGGTACCAACTCCGGAGGGAAATATCGATACTTCGGTGGAGAAGCTGATAAAGGAAGCAAATGATACATTTGAACAGGCAATGAATGCACAACGGGCCGGCAATTGGGCAGAGTACGGCTCCAGGATAAAAATCCTGGAAGAACTGTTAAAACAGCTTAATGAACTGACAGATATACAGGGCAATCAGTAAATAAATCGGATGTAAGGCAGCGCCTGCAAAACATTTTTTGGAGTGAGGCAATTGAACGGTACAAAGGATAAGTACCAGTATTATAGTCATTTGAAGGATATATTTGAAGACAATGGAATTGAAATAAGTTTATACGAAGATATTAATTATGGGCTTCAGTTCAGTATAATTATCAACGATAAGAAGTATCTTATAAGAGTTTACGAAAACAAGAAAAACGGCATAAGGTGTGACTTGTCGCAGATAAAAGATGAAGATATCCTGAAGCTGATTGAAGGGCTTTTGAGGACAGGAAGCCTGAACGAAGAAAAGGCAGAAGAGCGGGGAGAGACTGATGCCGGACTTATCGGCACCGATGAATCAGGTAAGGGTGATTATTTCGGACCTTTGGTGATTGCAGGAGTATATGCAGATGCGGAAATGAAGAAAAAGCTTATGGAAGCAGGAGCCGCAGACAGCAAAACCCTTTCGGATGCCAGGATCCGGAAGCTGGCTGAGGAGATAGCCGGAATATGCAAGTACTCCGTGGTTATCATCGGTAACAAAAGGTATAACGAATTATACGAAAAGATTGAAAATCTGAACAAGCTTCTTGCGTGGGGACATGCGCGGGTAATTGAAAACCTGCTGGAAGCTGTAGACTGTAGTTACGCACTGTCCGACCAGTTCGGCAGTCCTGAGCTTATAAAGAACGCACTGCTGGAGAAGGGAAAGAATATAAATCTGGAGCAAAGGCCGAGAGCGGAAGAAAATGTAGTGGTAGCAGCTGCCAGTATTCTTGCAAGAAATGAATATGTAAAAGCAATGGATAAGCTGGCGGAGAAATACGGGATGGAATTTCCCAAAGGAAGTTCTTCCATGGTGACAGAGGCTGCAAAGGAATTTGTACAGCTCCACAGGAAAGAGAAGCTGTCAGAGGTTGCTAAGCTGCACTTCGTTATAACCAAGAGATTATGATTAATGGGTATTCATTTGGAACACTCGCCGGAATGGATGAATTAAGAAAGGAGGATTAAGGAATGAAAAAGGTAAATGTCTATTTGGCGGAAGGCTTTGAGGAAATTGAAGCCATTACTGTGGTTGATACATTAAGGCGGGCGGAAATAGATGCAAGAATGATATCAATAACGGGTAAAAAGGATGTTGCAGGTGCTCACGGGATTGTTGTCTCTGCCGATGAGATTTTTGAAAATGCCGATAATAAGGGGCAGGATATGATAGTCCTGCCGGGAGGGATGCCCGGTACAAGATACCTGGGGGAACATAACGGCCTGAGAGAGGTCATAATGGATTTTGCTGAAAAGGGCAAACCCATAGCGGCGATATGTGCAGCTCCCAGCGTTTTGGGAAAACTGGGGCTTCTGGACAAGAAGGAAGCGGTATGCTATCCCGGTTTTGAAGAGACCCTTAAAGGAGCGGTAATAGGCAGGAATATAGTCTCACATGGAGGTAACTTCATAACTTCAAAGGGACCGGGTACCGCGATTTATTTTGCCTTGTACCTGGTGGAGCTTCTGAGAGATAAGAAAACCTCAGAGGAACATAGAAAAAGAATGATCGTACAAGGATAAAAATAAGATTCCGGATGGGTCACAAGACTCATCCGGAATTTACTTAAACGGAATTTACTTTAAACTTTAGAGATGTGCTTTTACAACCTCAATAACTTCAGGAAGATCCATTCCAAGCTTTTGAAGTTTTTCAACTGTAGGAACCCCGTCCATTGTCCAGCCTCTTCTGAAGTATACGGCATCTGTAAGCTTTTCATACTGGTCTTCCCTGTATTTTCTCAGAACCTTCATTTTTTCTTCTGTGGTTTTTCCTGAAGGGTCGTAGCCTACGAGCTCTTTAAGCTGTTTATCATATCTCTCCTGCCTTGATTCATATTCTTCCACAGTTACAGGCCCCATTGCCCTGTAAGGTATTCTGTCGTGTATTCTCTTGCCTTTACCCATTCTGATATTAAATACCCTCTGGAAATTATACACTCTTTCAGATTGAATTATAAGCTCATGCTTGTCAATATTGCTTCCTGTTACTGCATTATACACATCAACATAGTTCTGTACATGCTCAGGAATTTTAGCAGGTTCATCAGCATATTTGTTGCTTTCCGGGGTTACATCATTCCAGGGCAGCTTGCACAGGCCGTTCAAGCCGAACCATGTCCTGAACATGGGGAAGTAGTGCAGTGCTTCAGCTTTATCTTCAAAAGTCGGAATCTGATTGTTAACCATATCCATGAATATGAGCCAGGCTTCGTCATGCTGCGGGCCTTTGTTGGTCAGCCCGTAGCCACCCTGCTGTGCAAGGGATTCCTTCGGCATATATTCCGAGAACTCCAGTCCTTTCTGCTCCATTCCGATATCATTTATGAAGTCAGGATCTGCTCCGTATTCCTTAATGAAATATTCCTTCATTTTCTTAACGCCTTGTCCGGCAATTTTTCCGAAGCCTTCGCCTCTGGCAATTCTATGTATCAGCTCCAGTGCAGCTTCCGAATTGCCGAAATTCAGTTCCAGTCCGCCTGTCCTTTCTTTATTAAGGATGCCATTTTCATAGCATTCCATAATAAAGGCGGTCATGGTACCGAAGGAAATAGTATCTAAACCATAGGTGTCGCAGTAGAAGTTCAACTCAAGTATAACATCGGGATCAAATATGCCTATGTTGGGGCCAAGTGCTGCCGCATTTTCGTATTCAGGACCGTCTACTATGACCTTTTGCCCTTTGTACGGACCGGTCTTAAGCTCGAAGTTGTCTACAGCCTTGGCACAGGACATGCTGCAGCCGTACCAGCAGCCGTCAGGCATATTTTGAGTGACTTTTTTTGTGAATACCTTTGAAGATATCTTATATGTTTCCGGATGACCTCCGAATTTGTAGTTGTGAGTCGGAAGCAAATCATACTTATCCATAACTTCAATTATATTGGCAGTTCCTATTTGCCTCATCCTGTTCTGTTTATCGTCAAGATCATGCATTTCCTTGTGGAATTTAATACCTGTCCTGTTAAGGACTCCTTGGTCGAATGGATTGTTAAGGTTGCCTTTGATTCCTTCAAAGCGAACTACCAGGGCTTTTATTTTCTTGTCCCTGAATACTCTGCCAATACCGCCCCTACCTGCCTGTTTTAATCTGACAGCCTTCCTTCTTATATCATAGAAGCTAAAATTCAATAAACCTATATTGGAGAAATTAGCAGCAGTACCTGCAGATACTACAGAGACATTTCTCTTGTCCGCTTCGCTTTCAGCGTACATGTCTGTAAGCTGTTCTGCCAGTACATGGCTGTCTATTGCTTCAAGGGGAGCCTCCTCAATCCTTATGATGCCTTTGTTGCCGTCTATAAATACTATTACATCCTTGTCAGCCTTACCTTGAAGCTCAAGGGCGTCAAAGCCTGAGAATTTAAGAAGGGGACCGAAGTAACCTCCTACATTGCTGTCCATAGGTAAATCAGTAAGGGGTGAAAGAGTTACTACAAGAGACTTGCCGGCGCCGGGATATTGTGTAATTCCGGCCACAGGACCGGGAGCTATAACTATCTCGTTTTCAGGATCATTCCATCGGGTTTTTGGAGTAACCGCATTCCAGAGATACCATAAACCAAAGCCCTTTCCGCCGATGAATTTGTCCTTCATCATTTGTGTTACCGGTTTTTCTTTTATTGCATTCTCACTGAGATTTATATATAAGGTTCTGTTTGTATAACCTCTGTCGACAGTGCCCAACTCGTACTTATACTCGCAAAGGAGTTTGTGGGCGGATTTCAATTTTTCAATATCCATTAAATCTTCCTCCTTTAGCATTATTCTTCTGCTATAAATATAGCACCAGTCGGACAATTTTTTACACACTGGCCGCATGCCACGCATTTGAAAGGTTCCAGGTAGTCCTCATGCATAAACATAGCCAATTCGGGACAAAAACCAACACACATGAAGCAGCCGACGCATATGTTTTTGTTTACTCTTACAATGCCGTTCTTATCTCTTGTCAAAGCTTCAACCGGACATATGTCTATACATTCTCCGCACTGTGTGCAGGAAGTGATTTTAACATTTCCGTTATCATCTTCATTGATTCTTATGCAAGATTTCAGTACATTGTCTTCCTTGAACCATGTATTGGAGCAAGTGCTTTCACAAGCATGACATTGAATACACAGCTCGGGTTTTTTGCCTAGGACCTTCATTACAAAACCTCCTTAAACACATTAGGATCTGGATTTATAATGATAAACCAAATAATGACAATATTATTTGGTTTATCATTAAATTTAATATAAATTATTCTTTTTATACAACAGAGGGCTCCAGTAAAAGTTCTCCGCGTTCAAATCTGTCCTTATCCAGCATATGAACCGGAATTGTGGGAGTTTCTCCAAGTATGGACTCAGCTATAACAACTCCCGTTACAGGCCCGAACATAAAGCCGTGTCCGCTGAAACCGCATGCAAGATAGAAGCCTTCAACCTCTTTAACCGGTCCGTATATCGGCTGACGGTCCGGAGAAATATTATACAAACCGGACCATTGACGTACTACTCTTAATTCCTTTAAAGGAGGCAGCAATTCGGTACAGGTCTTGGCCATTTCCTCCATGAAGTGCCAGCTGGATGTGATTCTCAAATCCCTGGGCTCATTTGCATCGCCTCTTCCCATTATGAAGCTGCCGTGGGGTGTCTGCTGGCAGTATATATTAAGCGAGAAGGACATAAACATCGGCCCCTGCATAGGAGCTACAGGCTCAGTTACAAGAATCTGATGCCTTTCTGAATATACCGGCAGATCAATACCCACCATTTTTGCAATGAGCTGCGAGTACCCTCCGGCAGCATTTACGACAACCGGAGTTGAAATATAACCCTTATCAGTCTGTACGCCAACTACTTTACCGTTTTCAACATTGATTCCGGTAACGGTTGTATACTTCATTATCTCAACACCCAGTCTGACTGCTGCATTGGCATAGGCCTGAGTAGTATGGAAGGGGTTAAGGTGCCCGTCCTTAGGGTTGAAGGTGGCGGCAATAATCTTTGTTTCATCCATATGAGGAACTATTTCCTTAGCTTCTTTGGGAGTCAACAATCTTGAAGGGATGCCCAGGCTGTTTTGCAAAGCAATGTTTTTCTTGAACTGGTTGACTTCTTTTTCCGTAGAAGCAACTATGAGATATCCTCCCTGTTTGAACTCAATATCATATTCATAGTCCAGCTCTTCGTTCGCTCTTTCAAAGAATTCT
The DNA here is from genome assembly GCA_022706865.1 of Bacillota bacterium. Next base: position 14,595 of record JAKJBT010000018.1, on the reverse strand, counting down.
ATACTGTACTTCGCCAGCTTGCAGTTCATTTCGGTACCCCACTGCATACGGACACCGGCTCCGCATCTTCCCGTAGCACCGCTGCTAAGATAATCCCTTTCGATTACGACAATATCCTTTACACCTTTTTTGGCCAGGGTATAAGCTATTGCGCAGCCGGAAATACCTCCGCCTATTATTACTACACTTGCAGTTTTATTCATGATCATCACCTCCAACCAGTTGACCTAATTTAATCGGTACTGTCGGCGGCCTGAATGCGGACATTTGAATTTCAGAGAGCCGTTTTCCCGTAGCTGAGGCCAGTTCCTGCATTACAAGCTGACTGCAGGTTCTTCCCTGACACGGACCCATGCCGCATCGGCTTATTCTTTTTATCTCCTCAAGGCTTTGATATCCGCGTCTTATATATTCTCTTATTTCGCCCAGAGTAATTTCTTCACATCTGCAGACTATAGTATTATCGCTGTAATGGTCATTAAGGCTCAAAAACCTTACAGTCATAGAAAGCTCTTTTGGAACTATCAAAGATACTACAGGAGTTCTGTCCTGTGCTTTTGCATTCAGAACCTTTTCAACCTTTGCCCTGCATACGGGTTTTCCTTCTCTGTCCAAACCTGTAACGAAGCTTCCTTCTTCAGGCAATGGTAAAAACTCATAGGGTATCTTTACCAGAGCTTCAGTCTCGGAATAAGATTCGTCAACTACAAAAATCGCAAGCCCCGGACAATTGCTTATACAAACGCCGCAGCCGTTGCATTTTTCAGGATCCAATATCGGACGGTCATTAATATCTATCAGCTCTTTTATCGCGCCTTTCTTACAGGATGTATAACAGGGATTGCAGGGTATTTCCTGAAAGCACTCAATAATTGCTACCGGACCTTTTGACAACCTCTCCTTCGAAGGTGTTACACTTTCGATATTCTCTTTTGTAGGCACACCGGTTCTTTCAAGCATTATAAACCAACCTCCTTAAGCTCAGCTTTGGAAAGACCTTTACGGATTGCTTCACCTTCAGGGCCTGAACGTAAATCATAAAGCTGTTTGTGACAGTCCTCTACAAGGGCTTCATAATCCGGATGAATATAACCGGCTGCCTTTGCAGCGCACAAGCCGGCCAGTGCTCCTTCAACCATAGCACTGCTTGCCTCTTCGATACCGGCAACGTCTCCGGCAACATAAATACCGTCAAGGCTGGTCATTAGGTTTTTGTCCCTAAGGGGAACATGACCGCTTAACTCTGAAATATACTTCATCTCACAGCCCATCTGCCATAGAAGCTCTGCCAGCGGGGTCAGCCCCGTTGCAATACACAGCACATCAACTTCTATATCAAACTCGGTACCGGGGATTTCTTTTTTATTTTCGTCGAGCTTTATCAGTGTGATTTTTTCCAGCTTATCCTTACCATGGGCATATACGACTTTGTGGGAAGGCATTACAGGAACACCAAGTCTTTTCAGCTTTGAAGCATGTACTGCATAACCGCCGAATTTCGGGCCTCTGCATATTACACCTTTTACTTGTATTCCTGCCTGCATAAGCTGATAGCTTACAATGAGCCCTATATTGCCTGCTCCGACCATAAATACGCTATCTCCGGGAGCTACTCCATAGACATTCATTAATGTCTGCACGGCTCCTGCTCCGTATATGCCGGGTAAATCATTATTGGGGAAAGCCTGGAATTTTTCTGAAGCGCCTGTAGCAATAATTATAGTATTCGGTTTTATTTTTATATATTTGCCTCCCTGATCAACAGTCAGGACTCTGTCCTCATACAGTCCTATTACTGTTGAATCAAGCATGACGGTGATATTATCCTTATATTTGTCCAATTCAGATATCAGGATGTTTGCAATATCTATACCCCTTTTCGAGGCATATTGCTTCTGGGAACCAAAAAACATATGAGTTTGTTTTATCAACTGTCCGCCCAACTGGCTGTTCCTGTCGATGATTATAACTTTTGCGCCGGATTCCGCTGCCATTATGGCTGCACGCAGTCCGGCAGGTCCTCCTCCTACTATAGCTATATCTGTATGTATCACTTGATTTCCCCCCTTCCTATCTGAGTCTCCACTACCATTCCTTCCTTGAGCTTTTCCACGCAAACCCTTACATTAGGTTTGCCATCCACTACCATAAGGCAGGAGGAACAATTGCCAATTGCACAATAAAAACCTCTGGGCCTTCCAAGCCTGTGGCTATGGCCCAGGACCCTTATCCCGGCATCATGCAGAGCGGCTGCAATTGGTTCACCTTCGTATCCTTCATAAATCTTTCCGTCGAATGTGAACTGTATTTTTCTGCCTTTGTTGAATGTGATGATTGGATGTTGCTCAATCCTCATAGGAATTCCCCCTTTCTCTAATTAAAAATATTACATAGCAATTTGCATGCCAACCCAGGAAACGGTTCATTTTACTAGAGCTTGTATACGCATGTGTCAATATATTGACAGTAACGTAAATTTTATATAAGAAAAACGTCAGCACATTGACACAAATGTCAGTGTATTGACGTTTCTGATGGTGTATAATTATTTTTCCAGATTATGCTTCTTCAGCTTGAAGTACAAGGTGCTTCTCGGTATATTCAGAAGTTTTGCACAATGTGCCTTATTGCCTCCGGATATCCTCATGACATTTATCAAGGCTTCTCTTTCGGCGTTCTCCAGTATTGTATTCAGGTCATATATGCTGTCCTGCTTTGCGGCGGGGATAGGTTTTCTGATTCCTCCAAGGCTCTGCGGCAGAAAAGAAGCATCAATCACTCCGGTATTGGAGTTTCTTGCCAGTACAACTATTCTCTCGATGACATTTTTCAATTCTCTGATATTTCCTTCCCAGCTGTGATTAACAAAGCTATCCAAAACCTCAGGAGTAATGCCCAGAATATTAATCCCGTATTCCATACAGTAATCCTCAATGAATCTGTTTACAAGCAATGGTATATCATCCTTCCTTTCTCTCAAAGGAGGAAGGTTTATAACAACTGAGTTAAGCCTGTAGTAAAGGTCTTTTCTGAACAATCCGGCTTCTACCATTTCCGATAAATTCTTGTTAGTGGCAGTAATGATTCTAATATTAGTCTTTATGGTTTTTTCACTGCCTATTTTGGTCATTTCTCCATTTTCAAGGACCCTGAGTATTTTCGGCTGCATACTCAGCGGCATGTCCCCTATCTCATCAAGAAAAAGTGTACCGTTATTGGCCAGTTCCATTTTACCGATCTTGCCGGTTTTCAGAGCACCGGTGAAGGCTCCTGCCGCGTATCCGAAAAGCTCGCTTTCAATTAATTCGTTAGGAATGGCACTGCAGTTAATGGGTACAAAATAACCTTCCCGGTTGCTTTCCATATGAATTGCGCGGGCGAACAGCTCCTTGCCGGTACCGCTCTCACCGGTTATCAGAACATTGATATTCGATCTTGAAATATCTCTTGCCAGCCTGATGCTGTCCCTGAGGGCTCTATTGTTACCGAGAATCTGTGAAAATGAGTACCTGTTCTTATTGATTATTGATATTTCATGCTCCAGTACATTAAGATTGGACTGGGCTTTCACCAACAGCTCGGAGGTTTTTATGAACTCTGTGGCATCCCGGTCCAGGCTTATGCCTCCGACCAAACGGCCGTTCATATACAGCGGCGAAGCACTAATGACATTGTAACAGCCTTCTTTTGGATTGTTGTAAATATTGTCATAAGCCTTTTTTTCCTTAATGATCCTGGGAAGTAATGAATTAGGGAAGAATTCTTTAATATGCCTGTTAATTATACTTTCCCGGTCGATCTGATAAAGCTTTTCGGCAGCCTTGTTCCAGTACCTGGTTATGCAGTTGATGTCCACTACACAGATTGCATCATTTATACCGTCAAGTACCAGTTTAAGCAGCTCCCCGCATTCTGTGTCAAATATATCGATATCATTCATTTCATTTTTATCAGACATATGAACACTTCCTTGTGAAGAATTTCTATCTATATGTATATACTACTATTTTCATTCCCTACATTCAACTGCACAATAGCAGAAGGATGAGTATATTGACATGCAAAATACCATAATATATAATAAGTTTAATTTAAAGAACAAAAGCAATGAAGAGGAATAGTAGATAATAAGCTGCCTTAAGAGAGGAAAGCTTGACAGCTGAGATGCTTTCCAGGATGACTTTTATCGAACCCAACCTCCAAGCCGGGGATGAACTCCCACCGTATGCCTGCGTTAAAGGCTGAAGAGGAATATATGTATAATGGCGTATGTTCAAATAGGGTGGTACCGCGAGTAAAACTTCGTCCCTTTCATGTGGCGAAGTTTTTTTATTGTATTGTTCATTTCAATTTCAGATAAGGAGAGATTAATATGGCTGATAAGAAGCAGCAGGAATTTGTAAAAGAGATTACCCCGATGGAAGAGGATTTTTCCCAGTGGTATACTGATGTCATTTTAAAGACGGATATGGTTGACTATGCTCCTGTAAAGGGGTGCATGGTAATAAAGCCCTATGGATATGGAGTATGGGAAGGAATTCAGAGAGTAGCCGACAGAAGGTTCAAGGCTACAGGGCACAAGAATGCTTACTTTCCGCTTTTGATACCGGAAAGCTATCTGAAAAAGGAAGCTGATCACTTTGAGGGATTTGCTCCCGAGGTGCTGTGGGTTACCCACGGAGGCAATGAGGAGCTTACCGAGAGATTGTTCATCAGGCCGACCTCGGAGACCATAATTTGCGATATGTATTCCAGGTGGGTGCAATCATACAGGGATCTTCCCCTGCTGATAAACCAGTGGTGCAATGTTGTTCGATGGGAAAAGACTACAAGGCCCTTCCTCAGGACGGCCGAGTTCCTATGGCAGGAAGGCCATACGGTGCATGCAGATGAGGAGGATGCCCAGAGGGAAACCTTAATGATACTGGAAATATACAGGCAGGTTGCGGAAGACGAACTGGCGATGCCTGTGATACTTGGACAAAAGAGTGAAAAGGAAAAATTCGCAGGGGCTCTCCGTACTTATACGATGGAAGCGATGATGCATGACGGAAAAGCCTTGCAGGCGGGTACATCACATAATCTGGCACAGCATTTCTCAAAGATGTTTGATATAAAATTCCTGGATAAGGATGGCGTGCTTAAGTATGCTTACAGCACCTCCTGGGGGATATCCACAAGGCTTATCGGAGGAATCATAATGGTCCATGGAGACAACAGGGGTCTTGTAATGCCTCCGAGAGTTGCCCCGATACAGGTTGTAATTATTCCAATAGCTTTCCACAAGGAAGGGGTGCTGGATAAGGCAAAAGCGGTAAAAGAGGAGCTGGAGAAGAGCTTCAGGGTTGAAATGGATGACAGGGATACCTACAGTCCCGGCTGGAAGTTCAACGAGTGGGAGATGAAGGGTGTTCCCGTAAGGATGGAGATCGGTCCCAGAGACATAGAAAACAACCAGGTTACAATAGCCAGAAGGGATACCCTGGAGAAATTCACCGTATCCATGGATAATCTTACAGAGACTATTTCCAAATTGCTTGATGATATTCATACCACAATGTTCGACAAGGCACTGAAGAACAGGGAGGAAAAGACCTATACCACTACGGATTATGAAGAATTCAAGAGAATAATGCAGGAGACACCGGGTTTCGTGAAGACAATGTGGTGCGGCAGCAAGGAATGCGAGGATAAGCTCAAGGATGAAACCGCCGCTACAATAAGGTGCATACCCTTCCATCAGGAGCATGTAGGGGATAAATGCCTGATCTGCGGAGGCAAGGCGGAAAAAATGGTGTATGCGGCAAAAGCATATTAAGTGACAAATGGGATGTATATCGGCGTATTGATATACATCCCATTCATTTTATGCTTTTCCATATCCGTTAACGGAAGTCGGTTCTGATTCCGAATCTGTTGTTCCTCCTGATTTCAGACAGAGTCTGGTCTTCCAGATACTGTGCCTTTGCCGCTACTTCACTGCTGTCAAGGATGCCCTTTTCTATCAGAAGCTCAATTATACTTGTTATTGCCAGTGTGTTTTTGTAGTCTATTTCCTTTAAATCTGCAATTTGACTGATCATATCCAGCTTTGTCATAAGAGTACCCCCTGTCGTTATAGGTTTTGGCTCAAATCTATTAAGAGTATTGCCAGGGGAAGGCATATTATACATCTATAATTGTTTTCCTCCCATTTATATGATATTTTAATGTAAAAGCTGCATTTTATTAAAAGAATTCAATTGGATAAAGGATGAGGTATATGAGAGCGCCCTATGTTGAACGTTCCCATAAACGCTGTATCGAAATGGGGGTCCCCCTGGACAGGGTTTACAGCGCAAGGATCATTACGGGAGAGGAGCTTCAGAAAAAGCTGGAGGAACGCAGAGAGTTGATTCTGACAGCCGGCCCTTTTATTGATCAGCTATATAATTTCGTAAAGGGCTCCGGTTTTTTTGCCATGCTGACTGATGAAAGCGGTTGTCTGCTCAATATGATCGGAGACGAAGGAATACTGGCAGAAGCCTACAGGCTTAAAATGGTTCCCGGTGCCTACATGGATGAAAAAAGCATCGGAACCAACGCAATGGGAACTGCGATTGCGGAAGGAATACCGGTGCAGATATCGGGGCAGGAGCATTTTATTACTGCATATCATAAGTGGACTTGCTCCGGTGCTCCTATTCGGGATCCGAAAGGGCGTATTATAGGATCCCTGGACCTTACGGGTTATAGTGAGAATGTACATTCCCACACCCTTGGAATGGTTGTGGCAGCAGCGGATGCCATTGAAAAAATATTGGTAATAGAAGAATACAACTCAAAGCTGACGTTGGCAAAGAACCATTTTGAGACAATTATTGAGTCCCTTGCTGCAGGTATATTGACCTCTGACATGGATGGAAGAATCATTATTAGCAATAAGAATGCCTTGGATATGTTCGGAATGTCTAAAAAAGAGATTTTAAGCAAGCCGATGTATCAGCTTTTTGAAGGCTGGGAAAAGGTCGTAGATGCATTAAGGGCAAGAGAGGCTTTTCATGAAGAGGACGTTTATGTCAACACGAATAACAATAAGCTGCAGTTCAGCCTTAGTGCCTATCCTATATACGGAGGGGGAGGCGAGCTGCAGGAAATAACCTTCGTTTTTAAAGAAATCAAAAGGATAAGAAATCTTGCAAACCGCATTATGGGCAGCAAAGCAATATATACCTTCGATAAAATAATAGGCAGTGATGAACGTTTTTTGGAAGTAGTGGAGTATGCCAAAAAAGTCTCGGACAGCAAGTCCACTATCCTTATAACCGGCGAGAGCGGTACCGGCAAAGAGGTTTTTGCCCAAGCCATTCATAATCACGGCAATCGAAAAGAAGAACCCTTCGTGGCAATCAATTGCGGTGCCATTCCGAGGAATCTTATTGAATCCGAACTCTTTGGCTATGAAGAGGGTGCCTTTACCGGAGCAAAAAGGGGAGGAGCTCCCGGGAAATTTGAAATTGCCGACGGCGGTACCATAATGCTTGATGAGATAGGTGAGATGCCTATTGATATGCAAACCAAGCTGCTTCGAGTTATAGAAGAGGGGGTCATCAGCAGGATTGGAGGAACAAAGCAGATTCCCATCAATGTTCGTATTATAGCGGCATCGAATAAGAATCTTATTCAAGAAGTTGAAAAAGGAAACTTCCGATTGGATTTGTATTACAGGCTTAATGTCCTGCCAATTCATTTACCTGCCCTGAGAGAGCGGCGGGGGGACATACCGGCTATTGCAAGGCACTTTATGAAAAGTATTTCAAAAAGGTTGAATAAAAAAGAGGTAGCGCTTAATGATGAAATAATTCAGCGTTTGGTACAATATGATTGGCCGGGGAATATCCGTGAGCTTGAGAATGTTATTGAAAGAATGATAAATATGCAAAGCCTTCCGGCTGAATTCACGGTAAACAGTTCTACAGATACTGCATTTGCGAAAGATGCAGAAGAATGTATCAATTTGGAGCTAAATGAAAAGAGATTGATAAACAAGGCTCTGATGAAGCATAAAGGCAACATAACACTAGCCGCTAGAACCCTGGGCATAAGCAGAAACACCCTTTACAGAAAGATGGAAAAATACCGGATACAATGCACCGAAATGGAGCAATGTGTCAAAAAGGAACACGCAAAATAGTAAAATAATGTACCACAATGAAACACTTAAAAAACAATCCTCCTGTAAAGCCCCAAAACAGGCGGATTTTTTATTTGGCACGGGTTTTGCTCATTGTAAATATTTAGTAAGAAATAAGGGGGCGTTTATATGTACGGTTATTTCGGAAAACTGCTCAGAATTAATCTGAAAGAAAAGACGGTGAAGGTTGAAACCTTTGATCAGAGCAAAGGAGAAAGATTCATCGGGGGCAGAGGCCTGGCAACAAAAATTCTGACAGAAGAGGTCAATCCTCAAGTTGATGCACTTAGTCCTGAAAATAAACTTATCTTTGTTACGGGACCTTTAACCGGAACACCGACACCGACAGGAGGACGTTATATGGTGGTTGCCAAATCACCGCTTACAGGCACTGTGGCCTGTTCCAATTCCGGCGGCTATTGGGGCGCCGAATTTAAGTCTACCGGCTATGATGCGGTTATTTTTGAAGAAAAAGCAGAAAATCCGGTGTATATTTACATCGAGGACGGGAATGTTGAAATCAGGGATGCCGCTCATATCTGGGGCAAGAATACTACAGAGGCAACAAAGGCATTGGAAGCAGAGTGCGGAGATAAGGTCAGGGTATGTCTGATAGGGCCGGCAGGAGAAAAGCTTTCAAAAATAGCAGCAGTCGTGAATGATTATTCAAGAGCGGCAGGCCGTTCAGGCGTGGGTGCTGTTATGGGCTCAAAGAATCTTAAAGCTATTGTTGTTAAAGGAAGTAAGAAACCGGAAATTTATGACGAAGCAAAGCTGAAGGAACTGGTAGCTGCCGATAACAAAAAGCTCAGGGAGAACGGTGTAACAGGACAGGGATTACCATCTTACGGTACTGCAGTATTGATAAATATAATAAACGAAAACGGAATCCTGCCTACGAACAACTTCCAAAAGTCATATTTCGACAAGGCAGAGGAAATAAGTGGTGAAACATTAGCTGAAAAATATTTGGTTAAAAAGGATCCCTGCTACAGATGCCCCATAGCCTGCGGAAGGTACTGCAAGGTGGAAGGAGTTGAGGGGGGAGGACCTGAGTATGAGACCATATGGGCTTATGGTTCGGATTGTGGTGTGTCTGATTTAAGCGATATTATCAGGGCAAATTATTGGTGCAATGAGATGGGGCTTGATACGATATCAGCAGGTGCAACCATAGCAGCAGCAATGGAGCTGTATGAGAAAGGCTATATTAAAAAAGAAGAGCTTGGGGGATTGTCCCTTGATTTTGGAGATTCAGAGGCTATAATTGAGTGGACGAAAAGGATGGGCATGAGAGAAGGCTTGGGAGACAAGATGGCAGAGGGTTCCTACAGACTGGCTGAATCATACGGTGTGCCGGAGATCTCCATGACCGTTAAGAAGCAGGAGCTTCCGGCCTACGATCCAAGAGGTGTTCAAGGCCACGGGCTGGAGTATGCCACTTCCAACAGGGGCGGCTGTCATGTGAGAGGCTATATGATTTCACCGGAGATACTTGCATCTCCCGAACAACTGGATAGGTTCGCCCTGGAAGGGAAGCCCCAATGGGTAAAGATATTCCAGGATCTGACTGCGGTAATAGACTCCATGGGATTGTGCCTGTTCACATCCTTCGCATTGGGGGCCGCTGATTATGCAGAGCTTTACAACGCCGTAACGGGCGGCAGCTATACGGCCGATACCATACTGGAGGCAGGGGACAGGATATGGAATCTTGAGAAGATGTTCAACCTCCAGGCAGGTATAAAACCGGAAGAGGATACACTTCCAAAGCGGTTATTGGAAGAAGAAATACAGGAAGGTCCGTCGAAGGGCTGGGTTCATAAGCTCCATGAGCTGTTGCCGGAATACTATGAGCTTAGGGGCTGGACAAAGGAAGGAATTCCCAGTGAGGAAAAGCTTCAGAGCCTGGGGCTGAAATAATTGGTGGGATCATGCCGATAAGAAGGCTATATCTTGAGCTGACGGACCAATGCAACTTGAATTGCGCCATATGCTATCGGAGGTCATGGAGCGGCAGCAGCGGAGATATGAAGGAAGAAACCTTCCGGAACCTGCTGGAGAATATTTACGAACTGCATGAGCTTAAGGAGGTTGTTTTGGGAGGTATCGGCGAGCCAACGGTTTCGGAGCATTTTTGCCGGGCAGTCAAGGCTTTGAGCCGGTATGACCTGACCATAACAACCAATGGTATTATAGATGAACAGGGGAAAATAGAATTAATGGCGCATAACGCAAGCAGGATAGTTTTTTCTGTTGACGGCCTGGAGGACCGCTTTTATAAAATCAGGGGTGCCAGTCTGGAACGGGTTTGCAGCGTAATCCGGCAGATCCGGGAGTCCAAAGGCCGGCCGGGCAGTACAAAGCCGGAGGTATATATTCAATTTGTCCTTTCCGCAGATAACCGGGAGGATTTGCCGGAAGTGGTGGACCTGGCTGCCGCGCTGCATATCAAAACCCTTATAGTGTCAAATCTTATCCCGACGACACAGGAGGATAAAGATAAGATACTTTATTCCAGATATAAGGACGATGGAATCAAGAAGTATATGGACAGTATTTGCCGGAAATCACTAAAAAAAGGGGTTCAGGTTTTGCTGCCCAATTGGGAGCTTAAGACAGAACGCAGATGCAGCTTTGTAGAGTCGGATTCAATATATGTCTGTGCATCGGGAGAAGTAAGTCCATGCCACCGATTATCACATCGGTACGATGAATATGTATTTGGCAGGAGGAAAAAGGTGCAGCCTTACAGCTTTGGCAGCATAAATGAAAATAGCCTCCAAGAGCTGTGGAATAGTAAGGCTTATACCGGATTTAGAGATATGGTGCTTTGCAGCCGCTATCCCTCTTGCATTGATTGTGATTTATCCGATGGCTGTGATTTTGTGAGAAGCAGCGAAATGGACTGCAACGGGAATGCACCGGCCTGTGCGGACTGTCTATGGTCCAGAAGGATTGCCATATGCATATAGGGGGAATCACATGAATATCCGTGTAAAGCTTTTTGCAACATTCAGAGAACGCCGGGGGAAAGAGTTAACCCTGGAAGTGAATGAAGGCGCTACCCCTTCTGAAGTTCTCGGCTTACTCGATATTGATATAAAGGATGTGGCTATTCTGCTGATTAATGGAAAAAGCGGAAAGTCAGATCAGGTGCTTTATGAAAATGATCTTTTATCAGTATTTCCTCCATTGGGGGGCGGATGATGAAGTTGATATTGCAAAAATGCATAGTTAGTAGTAGAATAGTATAAAATAAAAATAATACATGAAATGCTTTGAAGGGAAAAGCTATAGGTGAGCCATTAAGAGAGCGGGCGGTAGGTGCAAGCCGGCTGGCAGCTTAAAGCCATCCATCCCGGAGCAGTCTGCGATGAGCAGTACCGGTACAGCCGTTAAGCATATGAGAGAGCAGTGAAATTGATTACTGCTAATTAGGGTGGCAACGCGGAAAGCCTTTCGTCCCTTTTCATGGGGAAGAAAGGCTTTTATATTTTTTATTCAAAAAAGGAGGAAAACACTATGCTGGATATCAGAGCAATCAGATCCAATCCTGAGGAGATAAAAAGAAAGCTCTCAAGAAGAGGGCAGGAGTTCAGGATTGATGAGGTTCTGAAGCTTGATGAACAAAGAAGACAGGTTATTTATGAGGTAGAAGAGCTCAAAAGCAGAAAAAACAAAGTATCCGAGGAGGTTGCAAAGCTTAAGAAAGCAAAGCAGGATGCCGAGGCTGTGGTTCTGGAAATGAGACAGGTATCTGAAAAGATAAAGGAAATGGATGAGAGGGTTAGAAATCTGGATGAGGAAATAACAAGCATACTCCTGACCATACCTAATACTCCTTATGACGGCATACCAGACGGCAGCTCCGATACGGACAATGTGGAAATCCGGAAGTATGGAGAACCGACTAAGTTTGAATATGAGCCAAAGGCTCATTGGGATATCGGCGTCGATCTCAACATACTGGACTTTGAAACTGCAGGAAAGGTGACGGGAGCAAGATTCACTTTTTACAGAGGGCTTGGGGCAAAGCTGGAGAGAGCACTGGTAAACTTCATGCTGGATACTCACACCGAAAACGGCTATACGGAAATATTCCCGCCTTTTATGGTTCATAGGAGAAGCATGACGGGAACAGGACAGCTGCCGAAGTTCGAAGAGGATGCCTTTAAGGTTCAGAATACGGAATATTTCCTAGTACCCACTGCAGAAGTACCGGTTACCAATATGTACAGGGAGCAGATTTTAGACGGCAGCATGCTGCCTATAAAGCATACGGCATATACTGCCTGCTTCAGGGCTGAAGCGGGTTCGGCAGGAAGGGATACAAGAGGCCTTATCAGACAGCATCAGTTCAACAAGGTTGAGCTTGTGAAATTTGCAGATCCTGATAATTCTTATGAAGAACTGGAAAAGCTGACTGAGGATGCGGAAAGGATATTAAAGCTTCTAAAGCTTCCTTACAGGGTGGTTTGCCTGTGTGCCGGAGATTTAGGTTTTTCTTCTGCAAAGACCTATGATCTGGAGGTTTGGATGCCCAGCTACGGAAGGTATGTAGAAATATCCTCCTGCAGTAACTTTGAAGATTACCAGGCAAGAAGGGCAGATATTAAATTCAGGCCCGAGCCTAAGGAAAAACCCAGATTTGTTCATACTCTCAACGGTTCAGGCTTGGCTGTGGGAAGAACAGTAGCGGCCATACTTGAAAACTTCCAGCAGGGTGACGGAAGCGTAGTCATTCCTGAGGTTCTGAGGCCTTATATGAGAGGTTTGGACAAAATACATAAAGCATAGAAAGATGTACAAAACGTGTCAATCCGACACGTTTTTGCATTGTTCATTATGGTATTTATTAGAATCTGATAAACTGTAATAGGCATTTGCTCAATAATTCAATTGGGGGTGATAGAAAATGTCCGGAAAAGCAGCAAAAAAGCATAAACATTCTACTTTATCAAGGTATATAGTTCAAACACTCTTTATGGTAGCACCGCTTGCCGGAATGGCCGGTGCGCTGATGTCCATTTATATCATCAGGCTGGAAGGCCTTCAGCTTAAATTGTCCATAGCTTGCTACCTGTTAGCCGGAATAATGTTAGGTGTGATGGCATCCTTCAGAAATTATTCGAAGTTTATAAAACAACTGAATGAAATAAGCAATCTGGCAGATAACCTTAAGAACAGCAATATAACATATCAGATCGATCAGAGCAAAGCAGGAGGGCAGTCAGAAATAATAGAAAGCCTTAATGAATCAGTGTCAAATCTAAGAAACACAGTTAATGATGTAATGGAAGTAGGTTCCCGGGTATCTACAGCCCCTTTGGAAATGAAGAAATCGATTCAAGTACTGAGCACTATATCCGAACAGACAGCAGCTGCGCTTAATGAGCTTGCCAAGGGTGCTGTCGAGCAAGCAGGCTCAATTGAGGAAATAAGCAATTCTATAGGCGGCATAGTAAGCGGATTAGGCAAAATAACCTCAGATATAAATGATACGGATAAGCTGGCGGAAAAGGCTATTGATACTGTTAAGTCTGGAGAGAATTCAGTAAATTATCAGGAAGTAAAAATTAATGAGAACAGAGTATTTGTCGCAAGCGTGAGCAGTGCTGTCTCGGCACTGGCAGAGAAGTCTAAAGAAATTGGAGATATATTGCTGGTAATCAACGGCATAGCTGAACAGACAAACATGCTCTCTCTCAATGCAGCCATTGAAGCAGCAAGAGCCGGTGAACAGGGAAAGGGCTTTGCAGTAGTAGCAAATGAGGTAAGAAAGCTTGCAGAACAATCCGGAAACTCTGTACAAAAAATTGAAAAATTAATCGGAGAAGTTCAGTCGGATATAGTAAAAGCGGTTAAGGAAATGGCTAAAGTTGAAGACATTGCAGATGAACAGCAAAAAGCCATGTCCGCTACGGTAAAATCTTTCGCCGGAATATTTGAAGCAGTATCGGAAATGTCTGCCAATATAAGAGCGGTTAATGCAGAATCAGTAAATATAACAAAAAATTCCAGGCAAGCAGAAACAGCAGTCGGACAGATTGCCAAGATATTAGAAGAAGCCGCTGCTGCAACCGAACAAGTATCTGCTTCAACTGATGAACAGGCAAATGCGGTTCGAAGCATATTGGAATCAGCCGAGATACTATCCGAGCTTGCTGAAAAGCTTAAAGGGAGTATAAGCAATTTTACAGTATAAGAGCATTTACATAATGAAATGATAATATTATTATCTGTGCCAGGTTTATGATACGGTGTAATAAGCAGACTAATATCATAATATTTGTTTATGTCAATACTTTGTGAAAATGTCACCCTAAAAGTGACTTAATTATCGTATGAAAATGTCACTTTCAGTAGGAGAAAAATTTTTAAGGATCCCGGTTGACAACGAGCCTCTCCTATATGATGAT
>JAKJBT010000017.1 GCA_022706865.1 Bacillota bacterium | reverse complement strand
ACAAAAGCAAAACTGGTTGATGAGTCTGGGGAGGAAAAAGAAATCCTTACCTTCGGTCCGACTTGCATTATGCCGGAATACCAAAGAATGGGTTACGGGAAAATGCTTATGGAGCATTCTTTTGAAAAAGCGGTTGCACTTGGCTATGATGTTATTGTAATATTTGGAAACCCAAGCAATTATGTAAGCCGTGGCTTTAAGAGCTGCAAAAAGTACAATATCTGTCTTGAGAATGGAACATACCCAGCAGCGATGATGGTAAAAGAACTGAAGCCGGAAGCTCTGGACGGAAGGAAATGGGTTTACTATGACAGCCCTGTGATGATGATAGATGAACAAGAAGCCAGGCGCTTTGATGAGAGTCTGGAAAAAATGGATAAGAAATTCCAGCCAAGTCAGGAAGAATTTTATATTCACAGCCATTCTATAATCTATGTGCCAGGCACCGAACAAAAGAACTTAATTGCCGATTAATAAGAAAGAAATTCTAAAATTCGATGCCAGGCATCACTTGGCTAAAAAATCATAGTCGAAAAATAGTCGTCGGGGGTTTCATGCCGCCTTATGAGGCTGACATTGCCATTGCCGTGAAGAAGAAGCTCTGCCGGCCGCAGCCTCCCATTGAAGTTATTGCCGTGGCTATAGCCATATGCACCTGCGTCATGAAACACCAGCAGGTCACCTGCAGTAATTTGGGGGAGAAGCCTGTCGGTTGCGAAGCGGTCCCGGTCCTCGCAAAGCGCTCCGGTAATTTCATAGTGCTGAACAGGTTCTGCCGATTCCTTTCCCATTATGGTAATATGATGATAGTTGTTGTATCTTAACGGGCTCATAAAGCTGTTGGTGGAAGCATCTAAACCAATAAAAGCCTTATAGGTCCGCTTCACATGAAGAACTCTTGAAACAAAATATCCGTATGGCCCGGTCATGTAAATCCCCAGCTCGGTGTAAAGAGAAACAGGAGGGAGAGTACTTTTGCCGATGGTTTCGTCATAAGCTGCCTTTATTTGCAGGCTGATTGCTTCAATATCTGCAGGCTCATCCTCAGCATGGTAAGGGATACCGATGCCTCCGGCCAGATTTACAAAATCAATGACTATGCCTGTTTTCTCAAACAGCTCCACTGCAAAGGCAAAAACCTTACGGGCGTTTATGCCAAAAAACTCAGGATTGCACTTATGACATCCGAATTGTGCATGAATACCAAAGTGCTTCGCTCCTGAATTACGCACCGCGGGGTAGGCGGCTTCCAGCTGAGGCTTTGCGGAGCCGAACTTGCTGTTTATAAAATCGATAAGGACTGACTCACCATATTTTAGCTGATCGCCAAGATTCAATCTGAAACAGATGGTTTCCGGGATGCCGGTGCAAGCCTCCAAAATGGGAATATGTGCTGCATCATCCAGGTTAATAATGGCGCCAAGCCGGGAGGCATACTGATACTCTTCAACAGTTGTGACATTTGAGGTGAACATGATGTCACGGCCTTCAAAGCCGCAACGCTCTGCAAGCATCAATTCAGTCAGGGAAGCACATTCGGCGCCGCAGCCTTCCTGCTTAAAAAGCTTTAAAATTCCGGGTGTGGGTGTGGATTTGACTGCAAAATACTCTTTGAAACCAGGATTCCACTGAAAGGCATTCTTAAGACGGCTAACATTGTTTCTAATTGCAGTTTCATCATATATATAGAAAGGTGTATGAAAAGTTGAGGCAATATGTTCCAGTTCTGATTTGGAAAACGGAATAGTTTTCATCTTTTATTACTCCTTTTTTTATGTGCTATAACGAGGCTAAAGATATTTAACACCTCTATAGGCGGCGGGTACCGCTTTTGTTATAATAATTATAAATAAAATGCCGATATAAAAACCAGTATAGAAATACATGAGTATACCGGTATAGATGGGTGGCCGTATTATGTATAAATACAGGGATATAGCGGATTTGCTCAAAAAGGAGATATATTCAGGAAATTACAAGCCCGGTTCAAAGCTTCCCTCGATTCAAAAGCTTTCAAAAGAAACGGGCCTCAACAGCGATACGATAGTAAAGGCCTATAAGGAGCTGGTACAGGAGCACATCGTATATGCTGTTCCTAAAAGCGGCTTTTATGTCGCAAAAAATAAGCTTGGTACCGGTGGCAGCATTATTGACATGAAAAATGTATATTTGCCGGAGGGAATCAATCCGTATAAAGACTTCCAGATTTGCATCGAACAGGCCATGGCGATTTATGGGCAAAGGCTCTTTGAATACGGATCACCCAAGGGGTTACCTGAACTGATTCAGGTACTGCCGAAGCATCTGCTTGGCCTTCAGGTTTTTGCGAAGGCTGAGAACATATGTATTACAAATGGTTCACAGCAGGCTCTGTATATTCTGAGTGCAATGCAGTTTCCGCAAGGCGGCACCAGGGTGCTTGTTGAACAGCCCACTTATTCATTGATGCTGCGAATATTGGAAAACGCAAGGATACCTGCTGCAGGAATCCGGAGGACTAGGGACGGAATTGATTTGGAGCAGCTGGAAAAGTTGTTTCAGCAGGGGGATATCAAGTTTTTTTACATGATTCCAAGATATCACAACCCAACAGGGTTCAGTTACAGCAACCCGCAGAAAAGGGAGATCCTGAAGCTTGCAGAGCAATATGGCGTGTTTATTGTGGAAGATGATTATCTGGCGGACCTTGAAGTGGATCAGAAGGCAGAGACGCTGCACACTTTGGGAAATAAGGATCGAATCGTCTACATAAGAAGCTTTTCAAAGACACTATTGCCGGGTTTGAGACTTGGAATGGCGGTTCTTCCGGAGTCCTTGCAAAAACAATTCCTGGATTTCAAAAACAGTATGGACCTGAATACTTCAATACTCACCCAAGCTGCATTGGAGATATTTTTGAGAAGCAGCATGTATCGTTTTCATGCTAAGCGTACGAAGGAGCATTATAAAAACAAGATGAGCAGGCTGCGGGAGTATTGCAAAGGGACGCAAGGCTGCGGCACCTGGAATATACCTCAGACAGGACTCTATGCTTATCTGGAAACAGGAAGCATTTCCTCACAGTTACTTGAACGAAGCCTCCTGGACAGCAAGGTTCTGGTCAGCAGTACCAGCCAGAGCTATTTAAACGGCTTTGAACATCCGGAAGGATTGAGATTATGCGTATGCAATGCGGAAGACCAGGAAATAGAAAAGGCGGTACGGATTATTGAGGCAAAGCTTGCGGAGTTTTGAGGTAAGTTATGTTTGCAGAGGTGGGGCTTAGTAATGGACGATTTCACAAGGAAAGATATGGAAGAAGCACTCCGAGCCATGGCTTTAATGATTGACAGGACTGAGAAAGCAAAAGAAAAATTTGTACAGGGTACTTCTCAGTATACATTGCAGAAGAACAGGCTTGAAGCGCTGAATATAGCTTCATTATTGATATTAAAAGAATTGGCAGACAGTAACGTGATGAATCATTATACCAAGGGAGATATAGAAAAAGCTCTTGCACCAATATCTTCCCTGATTAGCAAATCCGAGAAAGCACAGAAAAAACTGGCAAAGGGTACCTGGCAGCATACTATGCTGAGCAATAATCTTAAAGCCCTCTATATAGCTTTGCCGCTTTTAACGAAAGAATTGAGCGGGATGAGTGACGAGAAAGATGAAAAACAAAATATCAATATTGATATTGCCGATTGAATTAATAATAGGATAATAATTGGAGTTGAATTTTTCTTTGAAATGATATAAAATATACTTTGTCAAAACAAATAAGTGGGGGTATAGCGCAGCTGGGAGCGCGCTTGAATGGCATTCAAGAGGTCAGGGGTTCGATCCCCCTTATCTCCACCATATTTTGTCCGAAAACCCTTGATTTTCAAGGGTTTCATTTGTTTTATAGAGAAAAACACCAGCATATTTAAAGAAAAAAATAAGGAATCTATTGCATAGCTGCAATTAATTCCTTAATTCCCACCATATTTATTGCTCTTTTCAGATTATAGGCAAGAAAGCTAAGCCCCAGTTCTGCTGTGGCTTTTTCTTTGCCCTTGCATAGCAGATAATTTGCCCCGTGGTACCATTTAACAGTGCCGAAAGGATGCTCTGAAAGGCACATTCACTCTTTTATCTTGTCAATGTCTTCTTTAATCCTGATAACAACTTTCTTAGCGACAAAATCCTTTCGATCAAATGTGTGATTAAAGGGATTTATCGGAATATTTTCCGGTATAGGGTTAAGCTTGCACTTTGGGTTTCCATACATTCTTACAGGGATATACTTTGTATCAGGGCTAAAACTTACAGTTTTGGGATTAGTTCCGCTGGTACACCTGTTTGGGCACTGGCGGCATGCATCTTTATTACCATAGATAGTATTTTTGCCGCGCATTTTCGTCTTCGATAGTATTTGTCCCATAGGGCAAGTTACTGTACCGTCATCATTTAAGGTAAAGCAGCTTACTTCTGATTGCTCATATGGTATATTAAAAAGTCTTTCAGATCTATCATATTTCATAGCTACATTAGGCACTATTCCATTCATTACGCAGTTTAAAATGTCTTCTCGACTCTCATAGCCCTTATCTGCAACAACCTCAATTGTTTCAATATCAAGACTTTTCTTTATACCAGCAGCTACTTCTTCCAAAAGCCCCTGATCGGTATTATGGTTTGTTACCTGGAATTCAGCAATCAGATGACTGCCCTTATCCACCGCTGTCTGAACATTGTAACAGCAGTGAAATCCATCCTTACTGTGCATCCTGCGGGCTTCGGGATCGGTAAGGAGCATTTGTGTCTCTCCGCTTTCCAGCAGCTCTTTCAAGTATTCCTGGTATTTTTCCTTTCGTTGAGATAGCTCCTGTATGGCAGCCTTCACCTGTTCGGCAGTCAGTCCATCCGGTTCAGACTGATCCTCCTGATCCATTTGGGAGAGATACTCTTTAATATGCTCATCGATTCGTTTGAGCTTTTTTTCCAGGATTTCAGCATTGTAGGTATTGTCTTTACTATTGACTGCCCTAAACTTGGAACCGTCTACATCTTCAGCACCACCCTCAATAATCTTGTTATATCTATTATACCATATTTCATAGTGCCTCAGGCGTTGCTGTGACTGACTTTTCGGACAGTCTCGAAATGGCTCAGGTGCTGTATAACCTGCTGGGGAAATAATGCAAAGAAGCATTATACAGAAAGGCAAGGAACAAAGATGTTATAAAAGAAGCAGGGCAACTTTTAATGAAGAGCAGGCAAATCAAATTTTGATTTTAGAAACAATGCGGCAGGGCGTTTTTTCGTCCTGCCCTGCTCCACCCATGCATATTTCATTATCTGAATTATGACATGGTTCCACAAATATGCGTATAGGCATCAGGTAATCAGGTTTCTGTTTTTTAGGCTTGTGTAGAGTACCTCTGTATCAGCTTCTTTGTTTTCAATAATGTATTTGCTGAAAGCAGGTCTCATGAGCATGCTGCTGATTATGCGGCCTGGTATGTTTTGAAATAGATATTTTCTTCCTTTTTTAATATCACATGCAATTTTTTTCCCTAATAGACGGGCTTTACGCAGGATTTCCTGCTCGTTGCTTGCTTGTCTTCCACCGGAAAATCCAGCTCCGAGGAAGCCTGAGGTATAGGTTCTTGAGAAAGTACCTGTGTTTCCGAAATGTGAGAGTGTCTTGGCTGTTTTTTTTGCTGCTGCTGAAGAATTTGCTGCTGAGATTCCTGCGATATACTTTCCTCCCAGGGAAGAAGTAGCTGCTTCATACATACCAAGACGGTCTATCAGGTTTTTCATAGTCGCATTGACATTTGCCCCATAAGTGGGTGAGCCCAAAATGATTGCATCCGCATTGTACAGGAGGTCTCTCAATGCATTGAAATCATCCGCAATACAGCATTTCCCGCTTTTCAGGCATGTCAGGCACCCCTTGCAGAATTCCATTCTAATATCGGCAAGGAATACCTCTTCAACAATTGCGCCTTCCTCCTCAGCCCCCTTCAGTGCCTCACGTACCATGACGGCTGTATTGCCCTGAGGCCGTGGGCTGCTTATTACTCCGACCACAGTAAATCGGTTTTTCATTATATCGATCCCCTTTCAGAACTAATGACAGTTAAAGCTCTTGACTTTGTACCTGCAATAAATTATACTCTTAGTATCAGCAAGCACCACCAATATACTTAGTATACCAATAGTATACTAAGTATATTTGAAGTTGTCAATAGGGAGGAGAAAAATTAATGTCTTTATCAAGAAGGGAAAGGGAGAGGCTGGTTAGAGAATCTGAGATCATAGCAGCAGCAGAAAAACTATTCATAGTGAAAGGCTTTGACAATACTACCATGGATGAAATAGCAAAAGCTGCAGAGTTCACGAAGAGGACCGTTTACCAGTATTTCGTCAGCAAGGAGAATCTCTTCTACGCAGTTATAATAAATGGGTTGAAACAATTGTTTTCTTATATAGACGATGCTATAGCTTCGGGGAAAACAGGTTTTGAAAAGATCCAAGGCATAAGAACGGCGCTGAATAGATTTATCAAAGAATCTCCAGACATCTATAGGCTTATGAATTATACGCAGTTTATTAAATCAGCCCATGAAACCATTCCTAACCATCAGGAACTGATGAAGCTGAATTCCCGATTGTTTTCACAATTCTACCAGGTTTTTGATGCAGGTATAGCTGATGGAAGTATAAGGCCAGACTTTAAAATGCCGTTGGGTGTTTTTTCCCTGTTTTTTATGATCACAGGCTTCATGGGAAGAATATCTGAAGCCGGAAGTATTTATGCGGGGAGATTTGATATAAATACAGATGAACTGGTCCAATATACTTTTGACATGATGGATGATTTTATTAAGGCATCTCATTAAGCACCGTAGAATTATAATGCCGGTAGAGATGCTGACAGAGGATACGGGGCAGGGCTTTGGAGCATAAATTATTGCGCGGCAATAGAAACTGTACTTGAGCAAGGTAACTCTTGCAATCAGATAAATATGTACTGGAGGTATGTAGTAATGCAAATCATATTTGAGAAGCTGAGCATGGAGCACCAGAAACCAATAATGGAAGTGTTCAACTATTATATTGAAAACAGTACAGCAGCATTTCCAACATCAGTTTTACCTGAAGAATTCTATAAAAAGTTCATGGAGATGACAAAGGGATACCCTGCTTATGCGATTGTAGATCCAGGAACTCATGAAGTACTGGGATTCTGTATGCTGAGAGCATATAATCCATTTTCATCATTTAATGAAACAGCTGAAATATCATATTTTGTTTCAAAAGATTTTGTCGGCAGAGGTATCGGTGAACAATGTCTTGAAAAACTTGAAAGCGAAGCAAAACAAATGGGAATCAGGCACATCATTGCAGAGATCTCTTCAGAAAACCAGCAGAGTTTGGGATTCCACAATAAATACGGCTTTCGGACCTGTGGTTCGTTGAAAAGCATTGGTAAAAAGTTCGGACGAAGTTTTAATATAGTATATATGCAAAAGGATTTGGATTGTTAATATATAACTATGGTGCCAGAGAGGGCCGCATCACATTGTTTATTGCCTGCGGAATCGTTATTTGGTATAATTGTAATACTAAGGATAGGGTGGCAGAAAATTCATAGGTGTAACGGTATTGAAGAGTATCACAACAATGATGAAGCGGAAAAATAGTAAAAAGCGAAAGGAGAATAGTATGTATATTAGAAATAGGATGACCCCCAATCCGTATACAATACCATCCAACACTACTATTGCAGACGCGGTGGCACTTTTCAGAGAAACAGGTTTCAAAAAATTTCCCGTAGTAGACAACGGAAAACTGGTCGGTATTCTTACAAGAGGTGATATTCAGTCAGTATCCCCAACAAAAGCAACATCTTTGAGTATCTACGAAGTCAATTATTTTCTGTCAAAAATAACAGTAAAAAAAGCAATGACAAAAAAAGTAATCACAATAGATGCTGACTGTTTATTGGAAGAAGCAGCAGTTGCAATGAGAGAAAACAAAATCAGCACCCTCCCGGTCTTGGAAAACGGGAAATTAGTGGGAATAATCACAGAAAGCGATATATTTGACGCTTTCATAGACTTGATGGGCTTTAAAGAAAAAGGATGCCGTATAACCGTAGAAACAAAAGATGTGCCCGGCGGCGTTGCAGCTGTTTCTGAAGTATTCTCTTCTTTACATATTAATATAACTCATATAGCGATGTTTGCCGGCGATGGGATCAGGGATCTGATAATAAGGGCATCAGTGGAGGATGTTTCTGAAATAGAGAAAAAGCTTAATGAAAAAGGATATAAAATAAAACATTTGCTGATCAACAAATAGATATGTGCCGGGGAAACCTCTGAAAAACTGAATCATAAGTATAAATAACAACGCAAAAATGATTGCGCATTGGAGGGGTTTAAGCGAGCTTAGACCCCTTTCGCATTTCTGCAGATTACCACGTTTTCAGCGTCATTTATTGAATAATAAGAGTATCATAAGCCTTGGAAACACGGAGGTTATGGGTTTTATGCCTGAGAAAAACGATGACTATATAAGCGTATTAGGCGGTTCCAATATGGACATTATCGGCTTTCCCTACAAGGATTTTATCCCCGAAGATTCGAATCCGGGCCGGATTAAGGCTGCTTTAGGGGGAGTGGGCAGAAACATTGCTGAAAACCTTGTTCATTTAGGCGTCCCTACAAAGCTGATAAGTGCAATTGGAGATGATATCTACGGGAAGATAATCCTGGAGCATGCCAATAGCATCGGCCTGGATATGAATAGTTCACTGGTATTGAATCAGACACCTACTTCCACATATTTAGCCATACTCGATGAAAAAGGAGATATGAAGGCAGCTATCTCCAATATGGATATACTGGATGAAATTACTGTTGAATTCATCCAGGACAAAAAACAAGTGATAGAGAATTCGAAGATATGCATAATAGACACAAATATGCCAACCGATATCATCAATTATGTTTTGGATAATTTTAAGAATACAGATTTTTTCCTGGACACTGTATCCGGATCAAAAGCCCGAAAGGTAAAAAATAATATCGGGGCATTCCATACCATAAAGCCAAACAGGATCGAAGCAGAAATTCTTTCGGATATTAAAATAGACAGCTTCGCTAATATGATAAAAGCCTCAGAGTATTTTCTAAGTAAGGGTGTAAAGAGAGTCTTTATTACATTAGGGGCTGAAGGTGTGTTCTATAATGATGGAAATGTCTATAAATTGATACCAAGCCCTGAGATAAAAGTAATCAATGCAACCGGTGCCGGAGATGCATTCCTTGCTGCTCTGGCCTTTTGTCACTTCAAAGATTACGGTATTGATGAAAGTGCACGTTTTTCAATAACAGCCGCCATTTTGGCATTAAGCTGCGAAGAAACAATAAATCCGAATATTTCTGAAGAAAATGTAAAAAAGAAGATGAAGGAGATAGGATTATGCTGGAAAAACATCTGAATATCAATCCGGAGGTAAAAAAAGCTCTAAAGGAAGGACACGCAGTGGTTGCATTGGAGTCAACCATTATTTCTCATGGAATGCCTTATCCAAAGAATGTTGAAACTGCCCTTGCGGTTGAACAAATTGTCAGAGATAACGGTGCAATTCCCGCTACTATAGCCATATTAAAAGGCAAACTAAAGGTTGGTTTGACCCCTGAGGAAATAGAGTACCTGGGAAAAAGCCATGGTGTAGTAAAAGCAAGCCGCAGGGATATACCCTTTATCCTTGCCAAAGGGCTGGATGGAGCTACAACAGTCGCAGCTACTATGATCATTGCAAATCTAGCCGATATAAAGGTGTTTGCTACAGGCGGCATAGGCGGAGTCCACAGGGGTGCCCGGGAGACATTCGATATCTCGGCAGACCTGCAGGAATTGGCTCAGACCAATGTTGCGGTTGTCTGTGCGGGTGCCAAGTCTATCCTTGATATTGGTTTGACCTTGGAATACCTTGAAACTCATGGTGTTCCCGTAGTCGGATTTGGAACGGATGAAATGCCGGCTTTTTATACCTCCAAGAGCGGATTTGGAGTAGACTATAGAGTTGATACAGCGGAAGAAATGGCGGAGGCTTTAAAAATAAAATGGGATTTGGGAATGCAAGGCGGGGTTGTAATAGCAAATCCTATACCGGCAGAATATGAAATGGATCCCGCTGCAATAAACAGGGTAATAGATTCTGCTATTATGGAAGCTGAAGAAAAAGGCATAAAGGGGAAGAAAATCACTCCATTCCTGCTGGATAAGGTCAAAGAACTTACAGCCGGCGCAAGCTTGGACTCCAATATTCAGCTTGTTTATAACAATGCCAGGCTTGGGGCGCAAATAGCCGTTGAACTAAGCAGAAAAGGATAAGTACCGGGCACTCTTCTTCAGAGCTTAAGTGATTCAACAGCTTTTTTTGCCCAATCGGAATCACTAAGAATAGCTCTTCCGACTCCAATCAAATCAGCCTTTCCATCTGCAAGCAGCTTTTCGGCAGTTTGGGCTTCCGTGATTCCGCCGGTTAAAATGACAGGAACAGATACTACCTTTTTGATTGCCTCCGAAAGCTCGGAAAAATAACCTTGTTCACCGGTACCCGGTCCTGTAAATCCGCAAAAGCCGCCGGAAATATCAATTATATCCACTCCGGATTTTTCAAATTCCATTGCTGCGGTTTTGCTGTCCGCAATATCGGTTCCGCCTTCCACAGAATCAGAGGCGCCCAGGCGCAGAAGAATCGGGAAATCCTCACCGACAGCTTCCCTTACCGCTTTAATTACTTCCAAGTGAATCTTTATTCTGCCGTGTATGTTTCCTCCATATTCATCAGTTCTCTTGTTGGTAAGAGGAGACAGGAACTGGTTTAAGAAATATCCATGGGCGGAATGTATTTCCACTCCGTCAAAGCCGGCCATTTTTACGCGATATGCAGCAGCTTTGAATTCTTCAACTATTGCTTTGATTTCTTCCTTTGTGAGCTCTTTCGGTACAGTACCGCTAAGCCGTGGATTTACTACTGCTGAAGGAGCAACCGCATCCATTCCCGTAACCTCATACTTAGCGGCGCTTCCGGAATGGTTTATCTGCATTACCGTCTTGGTACCGTTTTTGTGAATGGTGTCGGCCAGTTCCTTCAAGCTGTCAATCAGGCTGTCATCCGCGGCAGAAAGCTGCCTTTCGCTGGCTTTCCCTTGCTGTGATATAAAGCTGTGTTCAATAATTATCAGGGAGATATATCCGCCTCGGGATTTCTCATCATAATAGCCAAAAAGAGCCTTGCTTGGTTTTCCGTCCTCCTCACATTTGGCAGTAGCCATGGGAGGCATGATTAATCTGTTCTTCAAGGGCAATTTTCCGTTTTTCAGGGGCGTCAGCAAGTAAGACATTATATTTCCCTCCTTAAAGTTAAGTTTAATATAGCCTTTAATACTAATTATATATTTTTATTCAGATAAATAACAGTAATTATTCTGCAATGCTGCGGTGCAAAACCCCTCATTGAAATCTGGTAATAAAAAAACTTAAAAAAAATATCGAAATATGTTGAAAAGCTTTGTCGGGTATGATACTCTTATTTAAGAATAAACGTCTTTAAGTCTGGTACAGTGATACCGGCAAGATTATATACAGGCTATAGGAATATAGCTTATATCCGCGAGAAACAAGATCTTGTCTGTAAAGCTGCAGACAGGATTTTTTTATGGAACAAAGGCTATACTAAAAAACAAGGAGGATGTTATTATGGCAAAAAATCAACAAATAATCGGTTATCTACCTGATGAACAACCACCGATATGGAAACTGTTCCTTTATGCATTGCAGCAGGTTGTGGTAATGTTTCCCGCAACGGTTGCAGTTGCAATCATCACAGGCTTCCACATTTCAACGACCATATTTGCCAGCGGTCTTGCAACAATCTGCTTTATACTGGTTACCAAGAGGGAAATCCCGCTGTATTACGGTTCAAGCTTTTCATACGTAGCCGCCATAGGCAGTTTAATGGCTTCAGATGCACTGGCGGGATACACTCTTAATGAAAAAATAGCAGTTGCACAATTTGGCATAATAATGTCCGGTTTTGTATCCATAGCAGCCGGCCTTATAATAAATCGCTTCGGAAGAGATGCTATTGAGAAGGTTCTTCCTGCGACAATCACAGGCCCTATTGCAATGGTTATTGGACTTACTCTTGCAGGGGTTGCAATGAATGATGCCGCCTCTATTGCCATCGATACCGCAGGTACAATCTCAGTGGCAGAATCCCAGCTGGCCCTTGCGGGCAATATGGCATGGATCATATCTCTTGTAACTTTGCTGTCAACAATTCTGCTATCAGTCTACCTGAAAGGTTTTTTAGGACAGCTTCCCCTTCTGTTAGGCCCGATAATCGGATGCTTTACTGCACTTATAATTAAACTTGCAACAGGCATAGACCTTTTTAAAGTTTTGCCGGATACGGCAAACAGCGGAATCTTCGCGCTTCCTATATTTACATTGCCAAAAGCATCACTGATGGCTGTTGCCGCTATTATGCCCATAGCTATCGCAACCATTCCGGAATCAACAGCACACGTATACCAGCTTGATATCTATGTAAATGACCTTGCTAAGAAAAAGGGTTCAGACAAGAAGTACAATATTGCAGATAAATTAGGCCTCAACCTCATTGGCGACGGTATCGGCGACATGGTATCCGGTTTTATCGGAGGCCCTGCCGGAACAAACTACGGGGAAAACATCAGTGCTATGGCAATAACGAGAGTGTTTTCAATACCGGTGCTTATGGGTGCTTCGATTATAGCTATGATAATTGCCTGCTTCACTCCTCTTGTAAATGCGATATATTCAATTCCCACCGCGGTAATAGGAGGCCTTGAGGTATACTTGTTCGGAGCCATTGCTGCCCAAGGTATCGCAATCATGGTAGAAAAAAAGGTTGACCTGTTCAGCTCCAAGAATATTGCAATCATTGCAACCATCATGGTCATCGGACTTGGCGGACAATACGGCTTCGGCGGAAATATTCCCTTCTTCGGCATACAGGTTCCCTGCATCGCAGGTGCTGCCATATTTGGGATCCTCCTTAACCTTATATTGAGCATAACGGAAAAACATAAGGAATAGAATTAGATCACATCACTGCCCTTCGGGGCAGTTTTTCATTTTTGCGAAATTGTATTATTATTGTTATAATTTAACTATGCAAAAAAAAGAAAGGAAGCAATATACGGTGAAATAAATGCGGGAATTCTTTGCGGTCATAGTATCTTTTTTAATTATTCCGGTTTTAAGCAGAAAAAAAGTTCCTATCGGGATTGCTATTTGTGCATGTGCAGTGATTATGGCTCTGTTTGGGGGATTGGGGCTCGCTGAATTTGCCAATGTCATCTCTGATACTTTTTTTAACTTTAATAAAGTACAGCAGCTTTTGGTGGTAGCTGAGATCTCTATTATCGGAGTACTTCTTAAAAAATATAAGATCATCGATGAGGTTCTGGATAATCTTTCAAAGGTTATAAAGAGCGAAAGAGTGATTCTTATGTTTATTCCGGCTTTAATAGGTATGCTGAGTGTGCCCGGGGGAGCCATAATGTCAGCACCTGTTGTCGATCAATTAGGCGAAAGGTCAAACTTGTCCAAGCCTCATAGAGCAATCATAAATCTGGTTTACCGGCATGTTTCCATGAACATCCTGCCCTATGCAACAGGCTTCCTGATTGTGGCATCAATTTCACCTCGGATTTCTATATATAAGCTTATGGGATTGAACAGTATTTTTGTGCTGTTGTATATTATAGCCGGTTACTATTTATACATCCAAAAGGTACAAAGCAGTTCAGTCTCTCAATTCAGTTTTAAGTGGATTAATTTATTTGATCTGTTTAAGTTTACTGCACCCATTTATGTGGCTGTGCTGCTGAATCTTTTGTTAGGAGTACCTTTTTACATAGGGATGCTTGTCAATCTGCTGATTGTATATCTGATCCATCCGACAAGGATGTTTCTATTGGATGCCCTTAGGGCTTTTAGTTTTAATGTGCTATATGCCCTTATCGGAGTCTATCTCATTCAAGGAATAATGGGCAGAATGGAGTCACTTAACTCATTCTTGGCTTTAATCCTTATGAATCCAAATACCATTATGCTTGGGATCATAGCAGCTTCATTGTTTTTTGGTATAACAACAGGTTTTTCGCCCACTGCATTGGGAATCATTATTCCGATTCTTGTCACCCTTCCCCTATCAGACAATATGCTGCTGATGTATTGTCACTTTACCTTTTGCTGGTCTTTTGTAGGATACTTTTTCTCTCCGCTGCATCTGTGTCAGCTCTTTACTTGCGAATACCTTAAAGTAGGAATTCCTGACTTGTATAAAGGGTATTGGAAATTTTTTGTCTCTCTGGCTGCTGTTCTTTTTGTTAATTATTATGTGATGGGATTATTCATAAGGTAACAATTAATTGAGGCTATTATTACAATATTAGTCAATAATTTGAAATCTTCTGCATTTTGCATTATAATTAAAACAATTATAAGAAGTTGCGGTGGTGAATGAGGTGCGTATTCTTTACAGGGAGAGAATAAACAAGCTTCTTGCGGGCATATTGGAATACCCGCTATTTATAGTTACCGCACCTATGGGATATGGTAAAACTACTGCGGTGCGCGAACTTCTTAAGCATAAAAGAATAAATCCCATATGGGTATCTCTTATTGCTTCTGACGGATCGACGGCGTACTTTTGGGACAGGCTTACAACACAAATTGCACAGTATAACAAGCAGCTTGGAGAGCAGCTTAAAAGCCTCGGTTTTCCTGCCGATGCACCACAGACTGCAAAAATACTTGAGATAATGGACAGTTTTGAATTTAAAAAGAACACCGTTCTGGTCATTGATGATTTTCACCTTGCTGCCAGCCCCGGAAATTTCAACCTGATAAGCTATATAGTAAGGGAAGGGATTCCCAATTTGCATATAGTATTGATAATGAGGGATATGACAAATATCCGTTTCGCAGAATTGGCCTCCCAATGCTTTACTATGACGCATCATAGTCTGAAGTTTGAAAATGATGAGATTGAGCAGTATTTTGAGTTGATGAAATACCCATCCTCGCCGAAAGAAATGGCGAAGGTTGCAAGATACACGGGCGGATGGGTCTCCATGTTATATCTCATAATTATCGGCTTGAAAAAGGGTATTCCGGTGGGAATAAGCAGCACTATAGATGAATTGGTGGAGAAGAACCTTTATGAGTCTTACGATGAATTAACCAAAAAGTTTCTCCTGAAGCTTGCTGTAATGGAGAACTTTACTGCGGAAGAGGCTGAATTTGTACTGAAGCAGCCGGATGCAGAAGCAATTTTGAAAAAGCTGTATAAAGAAAACGCCTTTATCGATTATGACGAAGCAACCGGGATTTATAAGATACATAATGTGCTGCTGGATTTTCTGAGGAGAAAGCAGGACTTCGAGGATTCCGAGTTAACTGTGCTTTTCAGGCGGATTGGAGAATGGTATTTGAGCAAGGGCAACTATAATGCTGCCTACAGCTTTCTGAATAAAGCGAAAGAGTCTGAATATATACTTAAGCTGTTGAACGATGCAGGAAATATAAATGTTGAATTTACAGGATTTGAAGGCATCCGTGAAATGTTCGAGTGCATCCCCAAGGAGACGCTTTTCATATACCCTATTGCATATATCCATTACATATTTCATGAGCTGATAAGCGGTGAACAGGAACGGACAATTAACGGGGTACAGCGCCTCAACGAATTGGAACAGATATACCTTGAAGGGGAAAATATCTGCCCGGAATATAAAAACCGAGTGCTGGGAGAAATAAATATACTCAGGATTTTCACCGTATTTAACGATGCCAGGGGAATGATTGAATATACAATCAGGGCAAAAGAGCTGCTTAAGGATAAAAAATCATGGGTGATAAGGCGGGAAAGTGAATTTACCTTCGGCACGCCTCATTTCCTTTATTCATATTATAAGGAAGCAGGCAAGCTGGATGAAACAATAAAAATTATGACTGAAGGATTTCCGGCTTTTTCAGAGCTTTCCGACGGCTGCGGTACAGGCTGCGAATACTTGACCCTTGCTGAATATGCCCTTGAAACCGGTGATTTTGCCGGAGCGGAGCTGAACGGTTTTAAGGCTGTATATAAAGCTAAGACAAAGGATCAGATAAGCATCGGTATTTGTGCCTGCTTCACGCTGATTAGGCTTTATTTATTGCAGGGGAAGGTGCAGGAAGGCCTGGAAATGCTGGAACATCTGAAAATTGAAGTAAGCAGGGAAAACAGTTCCGTATACAATACAACCATGGATTTATGCGAGGGATATATATTTGGCTGTCTGGGGCAGCTTAAAAAAATACCTGAGTGGCTGCAAACATGTGACATGTCCGATGCAAATTTCCTGTACCAGGGAATGGCGTTCAACTATATTATATATGAAAAAGCGGTTCTTCTGGCTAACAACTTTATAGAGCTTGAGATGCTTACGGAGAGTTTTCTGCCGTATTTCTCCATATTTAATAATCAGCTTGGATTTATACACAACTATATTCATGAAGCGGCGGCAAAGTACCGCTTGTACGGGATGGAACAGGGAAAGGCAGCTTTAAGAGCGGCTCTGGCAATCGGACAGGCGGATGGCATTGTAATGCCTTTTGCAGAAAATGCTCCTTATATATTTGACCTGTTAAGGTCATTTTCCAATGAAGACAGCTGTAATGACTATCTGAAGAGAGTTATCTTGATTTGTGAGCAGTACATCCAGAGCCTGAAAAGGTTTGGTCAAAGCTGTCCTGCTTTAAGCGAAAGGGAAAGGGAAGTACTTAAGCTTCTGAGTGAGGGGCTTACCCGCGATGAAATAGCAGCCAGTCTGTATGTTTCGACAGGGACAGTCAAGACCCATCTGCAGAACATATATCATAAGCTTGAAGTTAAAGGAAAGATTGCCGCAATAAAAAAGGCAGAAAAACTGAAATTATTCTAAAATACTCCAAAAGGCAGATATTAAACGACAAAAATACCTTTTATACTTTGTATAATTAGGTATTTTTTTATTTTTAAAGGGGGTTTAAGGCATGAGCAGGATTATCAAAGTAACAGCCAATGATGATTATACTCTTCTGGTAGAGTTTGAAGGTAATAACAAAGTATTTTTTGACATGAAGCAGCTGATTCAGACAATGCCTTATTATAGTTTGAATGATATCAACAACTTCAAGGCTTTTATTCTGGAGGAGGGGGCAATACGTTGGAAGGATGTGGGCAGGCCGGACCTTTCCATGAGTCCTGTGCGTCTGACTGTAGATGATATTCTTTTTACCATACGGGAGTAAGACTTTAAGATATATTGGCAAATGGGAGGATTAGTATTAGTAAAGGGGTGGAAACAAATGAAAATACTATTAAAGAAAACAACTTGTATTCTGCTGGCATTTATGCTGGCTTTCGGGCCTTTTACAGAAGGCGCAGTATCGGTCTTTGCCCGGAATACTGATAACGAGCTGGCTCCTGACGGTCAGACATGGGAGGAGGCTTATCCGAACGGTGCTTTTATATTCGAGAAAAGCTATCTTTACACTGAAGAAGGTGACGATACTGTAGCTATTGCAGTATACCGAATGGGGGGACGCGACAGCAGGGCAGTTGCAAATCTGGCGATAACACCGGTTACTCCCGAAGGCAATACGGCAAATGCCGCAGGATTAAAAGACTTTGAGATAATTTCTCCTGATGACGTAGAAATTGACCCTGAGAATGAATATGACACCGTATTTGCGGATCTGGTCTTTGAGGAGGGAGAATATGTCAAGTCACTGGAAATAAGAGCAATTGATGATGAGCTTTCAGAGCCTGAAGAATTTTTCATTGTGACTATTTACGGTGCGGAAGACGCTGAATTCCTTGAAGACGGCAATAGATTCACGGTGTGTGTTCAGGACAACGATCCTTATATAGAAAGCCATGTATCCTTTGCCGAAAAGAGTACAAGGTTTGACAAGAGCGGAGGCTCTGCCGTTTTGGAGGTAGTAAGGACCGGAGGAACCCAGTATGTCTTTTCGGTAGATTACGAGACAGTATCAGATACCGCCGCTGCGGGAGTGGATTTTGCCGAAACCTCCGGGACTCTGATGTTTAACTGCGGGGAGGAAACTGCAGTCATAGAGATTCCGCTTATTAACGACAACAAAGAGGATATGTCCGAGGAATTATATTTTGGGGTCAGACTCTCTGATCCGAAGGGCGGAGATATTGAGGATGACGGAGGAGAGGCTGTAGTATATCTTTACAACACTGCTTCAGAGGAGGAACCCGTAGAGGAGGCTTATCCGAATGGTGCTTTTATATTCGAGGAAAGCTATCTTTACACTGAAGAAGGTGACGATACCGTAGCTATTGCAGTATACCGAACTGGGAAATGTGACAGCAGGGCAGTTGCAAATCTGGCGATAACACCGGTTGCTCCCGAAGGCAATACGGCAAATGCCGCAGGATTAAAAGACTTTGAGATAATTTCTCCTGATGACGTAGAAATTGACCCTGAGAATGAATATGACACCGTATTTGCGGATCTGGTCTTTGAGGAGGGAGAATATGTCAAGTCACTGGAAATAAGAGCAATTGATGATGAGCTTTCAGAGCCTGAAGAATTTTTCATTGTGACTATTTACGGTGCGGAAGACGCTGAATTCCTTGAAGACGGCAATAGATTCACGGTGTGTGTTCAGGACAACGATCCTTATATAGAAAGCCATGTATCCTTTGCCGAAAAGAGTACAAGGTTTGACAAGAGCGGAGGCTCTGCCGTTTTGGAGGTAGTAAGGACCGGAGGAACCCAGTATGTCTTTTCGGTAGATTACGAGACAGTATCAGATACCGCCGCTGCGGGAGTGGATTTTGCCGAAACCTCCGGGACTCTGATGTTTAACTGCGGGGAGAAAACTGCAGTCATAGAGATTCCGCTTATTAACGACAACAAAGAGAATGTGTCCGAGGATGTAAATTTTAGGGTCAGACTCTCTGATCCGAAGGGCGGAGATATTGCTGAGGATGGAGGAGAGGCTGTAGTATATCTTTACAACTCGGCTAAGAAGGATGCGAAAATGAATATCGCCACTCTTGTGACAGATTTGGAGAGTATTGATATAAGCGGAGAAACTGCAATATCTGATGATGCAATCATATCGAATAATGATGAAATTAAAGTCATACCGGAGATCAAGGAATCCACACCTCTTGTGGAAACAGCCCCGAAAGCTTCTAAGGGCGGCATTGTTCCTATGGCCGTGGTTCAGGAGAATTGGGGGCTTGCAGCAAATCAGGGAGGTTGGGAAAAATACACCAGACTTGCTTATGATATGGATAAATTCGGATTCGGCACTCATTATGACAACAGCGATGATTTTTATGGATTATTGGTAGGCTCTGCAGATAAATGGCATACACGCTCGGCAAGGTCTTATCATGATGAGGCTGGGGGTAAAGATAAGGGATATGTCGGTTTTGGTTTTGAAAATGAAAACAGGGTATGGACGGTATGGGATGCCAGCGGCAGTGATCCGTATGGTTATGCGATAATGAAGGCGACTGATCTGGATGGGCTTTATGAGTTCTATAAATCCATGTCGGGACATGTATCCATACAATTTAATGATACAGTCTTAGGAGACAAGAACCAAGGGATGTTTCTTCTGTCCAATAATGATGCGGACTACAGCCAACTGTCAGAAAGCAGCAGAGAAGCAATTACCGCTGTTACTCATACCGGTTTGATACTGGCCCAGTATACGGGACAGGGAAGGAATGAGACTGTGATAAATTTTTCCTTCAGTCCTTTGTTAAATATTAATGAGAATTATGTTAATTACGATCGGCCGGTTCTTGCCACTTTTGATAACAGCTGGGAAAACAATACCTATTTTCGTACCTGGGTGGATGATCTTTACCTGGAGCGGGTCGCCATCAATAATCTCAGGTATGAAGTTGTGTGCAAGGATGGGGACGATTACTTAAATGCAAACTCAAATGAGGCTTTAAACAGAATTAAGCCTGTAGTCAGTTTTTATAACAATGAAGGGGGCACAAACGGAGAAGGAAAGCTTTATGCGGGCTCTAACCTGCTGCTGAATGAATCGGCTTCTTCGGGGGCTTTCAAAATCAAAGGTGTGCAATTAAAGAAACTGGTAAACGGCGTATGGACGGTTATAAACACCGGAAGAATTGTAGATGTCGGAGGAGGAGATAAAGCTGTCACTATTCAGCTCAGATCCGATGATAACAGCAAAATACAACGCACCAGGGAGCTTTCCTGTCTGAATGCAGAAACTGATCAATACTCCCTTTATGTGGAGATGGAAAGAATCCAGACAATCTTCCTTGACTATTCTCCCAATGTTTTGCCTCAGGATATTGCGGGGGGAGAAACTGGTGAAAATTATAAACTAAGAGCAAGGCGTAAGGCAGAGCAGATAGCTTTCCAACCCGACATCGGTTATAAAATAAGAGGTACAGTCAATGGAATGCCGGGCCTTGCTGACGGGAGATTGACAAATACCTATATATATAGAGAAGAAACCGATGCTACAGTATTTGATTTCAATCTGAAAAACGGTGAAGCAATAGCCTATGACGGGCAAATGTATTATGGGCCTGTTCCAATCAAGGTAGAAGATTACTACGAGGATACAATCTATATGATATTCTATGATTCCGAATCCATGGCACGGGAGCAGGAGGTAAGGATAAGCGGTATTGAATCGGCAGAGATGTATATAGATGAAAACGGGAACGGAGAGGTCGATGCAGGTGACACCATGGTGGGATATGTGAATGGCGGCAGGTATGTCAACAGCTTTTTTGACAGGGAGGACGGCAAGCAGAAGCTGCTGAAATTCGATTATGTTTTGCTGCCCCGAAAAATCAACATTACTCCCGCAGATGACACCAGTATCAGGTACGATTTGAAGGCTTCATTTGTAACGACTGCTACAAGTGATGCTGAATTAGCCAGATACACTGATGAATTGAAGGCATACAGGGAAATTGAAACAGGGGATACAAAGGTGCCGATATACGGAGTTGAAGCAATGAAAGGCAGCATCACTGTTCCTCTGGGAGGAGATATGAATCCGCCTGTCTATGATGAAGCAACTAAAAAATGGAGTTGGAATCCTAACTTTGAGGGAAATCTGAAGACCCCCTTTACAAATCCCGCACCAATTACAGAGGCGGAAAAGGAAACGGTTGCAGGCCCCAAAACAATTACCGGCACTGATGAAATCAACGATTATATCGGAAGCTTCAGAAACAGTGACCAGGTAGTACTGCAGCTTTATAACAACTATGGAGAAATGGTCGACAGATATGATTCTGTAAGCACATACAGGGAGATAGTGCTCGGGGAATTTGAGCAGGATCAGGATTTGGAATTTGGTGTTCCCGATGGCGGAGATACTCAGGATACCCCCGGAGCTGAGAAACCGGAGATGAATCTTCCCAAAATAGAAATGCCGGCAGGCCCCTTTAAAGTGATCCTGGACGGAAACAGAGCTGGCTTTGAACTGGGGATTCCCTTGATCGGAGGGGGTAATCAGAAAAAAGATGATAAAAATACAGGGTTACTGGGGAAAAATGCTTCAAAATATCTTGATGACATGAAGGATGCCGTAGGCAAAGGAGCAAAAGGCAAGAACATATTTGACCAGCTGAAAAATGCGGCAAAGGGATTGGATGATACCGGCAAGGCGCTTAAGCCTAAGGCTGATGTGGATGCTTCCTTTATGTTCGGCTTTTCCGCATCTTTTATGTGGGAATATGATGAAATTGAGGCGCAATGGGAATTTGACGAGGCAAAGATCTTTGTCACCTTTAACGGAGAAGTAAAGGTTTCTCAACGTCTGCCGCCTTTGCCCATTGTATATGTATATATTATTTTCAGTGCAGATGTTGAGGTAGGCCTTAATATTGAAGTGGATTATGGTTATGATGCCGAGGGGCTTCGCACCAGCCAGGTAACATGCACCGGGGATATAAACCTGGAGATCGAAGTGGAAGCCGGGATTGGAATAGGAGTAGAGCTGTGCAAGTTTGAGATATTCCTGAAGGTTAATATAGGGCTTTTGATAAAGATTGCAGAGACTGCTGAAGCTTCAGGAGTAGATGAATTCTCAATAGGA
The DNA here is from genome assembly GCA_022706865.1 of Bacillota bacterium. The sequence goes on along the minus strand of JAKJBT010000017.1, from coordinate 789 downwards.
GCGGCTTTAGGCTTCAGGGCTGTATTCCTTTGCTTTAGTTTTGAAATGGAGGCTATTTCATTTGAATTAACCTATGAGAAAGGAAGAGATCCTGAGGAATGGGAGTTTGAATGGCAGGTCTTCGGAGAAAAAATGGAAAAATCCGGGAAAATGGGTGCGATGTCCGCCGCGGATATGGGCGGTAAAATTCAGCCCCGGACAGGACTCCGCATTTCGGGAAGAACCTATGATGACCAGACCATTGGCAGTTCACAAAATAGATTCGGAATAATGTCCATTCCTGCGGAGCACGGAGATTTTGAACTGGGTGAATACAACGAAGGGGCATATTCCAAAGAGCTTGCGAATAATCTGCGGTACAGCTCCGATTACAAGCTGTTTTCGGTAAACGGTAAAAACTACATGCTATATATGATAGACGGAGGAGAGGGAAGAACCACTGTTGATGCAGATATGCTGGTATTGTCGGAAATTGATGCATCAGGCAATTTGATAAATCCTGTTGGCGGCGGCGTGAATAACTACACTGTGGTGGACAAGGTATATGCCGGGACACCGGATGAGACAAAGGATTGCAAAGGTGATTCTGCCTTTGATGTCCATGTGGACGGTACAAGAATCATAGCAGCCTGGATTGATAATAGGACTGTAACCCCTGATTCGGAATTGGGAGATTCGGAAGGAGTGCTTAAGAACAGTGCCGCCAATACCCAGCTGAAATACTCTGTTTATGATATGGTATATGAGGATAAGGGATTCGGAGATGCTGTAATCATAGGAACACCGGAT
>JAKJBT010000103.1 GCA_022706865.1 Bacillota bacterium | reverse complement strand
TTATATTCAGCATGACTTCCTTGATACTGAGATATTCAACCGTAAAGCCGCTTTCAGCATCATCCGGGGAATAGGGATACAGCTTGATAATACCTTGCTCCGACCAGTACCTCCAAGCAGCATGCACCTCATCCCGGGTAATACCGAGGGTCTTTGCTACGGTATCGGTGGAAAGCATATTGTTTACATAACTTTGAGAATACTTGAGCCCCAACAGGTATACCTTGACATAATCTGCCGGTGCAAAGGGCATGTAATGGCTTATGAAAAGGTTCTCAACAATGGTTTGCCCAAGATCTTCGTTATTAGATTTTATTCTGAATAAGTTCATAAATAAAGCACTCCTTGGAACTATTTAAGCGTATATCATAATTATACCACATGTGACATATTTATATGTTGTTTATGGCATTGCTTGTACAAAAAAAGTGAATAAAAAGGGCAACTTTGAATACTAATAATTACAAGCATTTATACAGTAAATGGCAAATAATGGATGTAGACATAAAAATTTGAATATTATCTGTTTTTATTGTAGAATAATTTATACAGGCTATATGTCTTGTGCCAGATACATATAGCTTACAAAACCGTAATTACTGCTGAAGGAGGCGAATAGATGGAGGGAAGTAAGTTAAAGGAAGCAGCAGCACGATACGGGAGCAAGATTTCCGGCGGAATTGAAAATGTCAAGAGATTTATCAAGAATAGTTTGAATAAGATTACAAATACTGGAGCTAATTCATTAAATAAACATATATATTCCAGAAAGATTGTGAACAGAAGAAGATTCGCCATAGCCTGCGGATTGATTGTACTCCTGGTATTTACCTCGGTTTTTGTTTATGCTTCAGGAAAAGCATATACCGTAAAGGTGAATGGAGTTGAAATCTGTAAGGTCAGGAACCCAAAGACGGTCGAAAGCGCATTACATATTTTGAAGCAGAAATACCAGGAAAAGGCTGATTCCGAAATAAGCTTCAGCAGCGAAATTACATATGAAAAAACAAGGGCATCAAGCAAGGAAATACTTAAGGACGATGCATTGGTTGAAGTCCTGGGCAAGAACGTTGAATTCAAGGTTCAGGGGTGCAGCTTATATGCAGACGGTAATATTATTGCAGTTTTGAAGACAAAGGAAAAAGCTGAAGAGCTTTTGAAGGAGATTCAGGACAGGAGCCTGGCCGGAGCAGACAGATCAAAGATTAAGGAGATTGGTTTTGCAGAAAAGGTAGAGCTTAAGGATGAGTTTATAGATGCTTCGGAAATAGCTGATAAAGATGAGATTATAGATTTTATTATAAAGGGGACCAATGAAATCAGGACCCATGAGGTAAAGTCCGGCGAGAGCTTCTGGTCCATATCACGCAAGTACAATATGTCTCTTTCGGATTTGGAAAAAGCCAATCCGGGAGTCAATCCGGAAAGGATTAAGATCGGCCAGATGATAAACCTGATTGTTCCAAAGCCTCTTATAAGCGTAAAGACGGTGGAAACTATCACATTCATTGATAAGGCGGAATTCGATCAGAAGGTGGAATTCAGCAGCTCAATGTATAAGGATGAGACCAGTATAAGGGTCAAGGGCATATACGGCGAAAAAGAAGTTGTTGCCGATGTTACAAAGGTTAACGGCATTGAGACCGGAAGGACAATTCTCAGTGAGAAAATGATCAAAGAGCCTAAGACACAGATAATCGTTAAAGGGACCAAAGACCCGCCGCCAAAGAAGGGAACGGGAACATTCTCATATCCGGCCAGGGGAAGCATAACATCAAGATATGGAATGCGATGGGGCAGAAGACATACAGGCATAGATATCGGAGCTCCTTATGGTTCCGCAGTAAAAGCTTCGGATGGAGGGGAAGTGACCTTTGTCGGTTATCAAGGCGGATACGGCAAGCTTATAATAATAGATCACGGCGCCAACTTTGTATCTTACTACGGACATCTCAGCAAGTACAGTGTAAGTGTCGGGCAAAAGGTTTATAAAGGCCAGAAGATAGGTGAGGTTGGCAGCTCGGGAAACAGTACGGGGCCTCATGTACATTTTGAGATACGCAAGAATGGCGTCATACAGAATCCGGCAAACTATTTAAAGTAATATGAAGTAAATTAAAAAAGATTGAGGGATTAAAATTTGAATTCCTCAATCTTTTTCATATCAATTATGCCGGCACCTTGAGCGGTTTTAAGCTCATTCAGCGAGATGCAGAACCTCTTAAGCAGGCTTTTAATATCTGAAGGCGACAGATTCGGCTTTTTCTGATACAGAAGCACTGCGGCAGCAGCAGTCATGCTTGCCGCAGCAGAGGTCCCGCTTATTTGAGTGTATTGCTGCCCTGAAAGCTTTGACTGGTATGATGGTTTACTCCCGGGTATGTAATCCGTATCGGCATTAAGGGTTGCTATCTTATATCCGGGCATGACGGCATCAGGCTTGTCATATTTGTCTTCCACAGGACCGCGGCCGCTGAAGGGTGCAACTCTTGAAGAAGATCCGGAAGCAGTACAGGCTCCTGTTGTGAAGGCGGAACCGCAAATTCCGGGAGAAGTCACACTGGCCTCATGAGGGCCCAGGTTTCCGGCACAGGTGCAGATAAATAGGCCGTTGTTCCAAAGGGCCTCCGATGCCAGACTCAGAATATCGAAATGCTTGCTTGTGCAGCAGCAGCCAAAGGGAAGCACAAGGACCCTGATGTTGTATTTTTCTTTTATACTGTATATCCACTGCATTGCGGCCAATATATCTGAGAAGCATCCATAGCCCAGACTGTTGAAGGCCTTTGCACATACAATATTGCAGTCATAAGCTGCTGCCCTGAACTTTCCGTCAATGGAGGCTCCAAAGGCCGCTCCTATACAGGCGGTGCCATGGCCGTTATCATCATAGGGTTCATTGATTTCATTAATATAATCCCTAAAGGCTGTGATTCTGTTCCGGGGCCTTGTCAGGTCAGGGTGGGGATACACGCCGGAATCAATAAAGGAGGCAGTAATGCCTTTTCCGCTCAAATGAACAGAGGCTGGTCCGGGGCTTTCAAGGGCCGTATCACGGCTTTCAATGCCGCCCATAAGTTTTGCAGTACCGTCAAAATATATTTTTGCAATATCGACAAAACTACTGACAGAATCAAAATTACCGATACTTATTTTACCGGTGACTGCATTCAGAAAGGGAACATGGTATTTTACCCTGAGACCCTTTCGTTTCAGTGCCGATTCGGTTTTCGGATCAAGAGGCCTTTTAAAAGTTATTATAACAGGTATGGTTTTAACTTTTTTGATGGAAATATATCTTTTTACTGCCGGATCAACCTTTTTAAAACTTTTGAAACATGAAAAAATTGAAATCATGGTTATCCCCCGGTATTATAGATTTATCAGCGGTAATTTCATAATATGCTATTGAAAAAAATTGGTGAATGGTATATATAATTTATAGTAAAGGAGTGTTGCTTATGGCTTTAATAGATTTCAAATGTACCAAATGCGGTGAAAAATTTGAAGAGATAGTAAAATTATCGGACAGAGAGAATATAAAGTGTCCAAAATGCGGAAGCGAGGATATAAAACAGGTTTTTGAAGGTAAATGCTGCAGTGTGGGATCATCAAAAGGCGGCGGAGGATGCAGCAGCGGAAGCTGCGGAGGTTGCAGCGGCTGCCATTAGAGTATAAGAGTATCAAAAAATACCAATGAAGTTAACATAAAATTATGATATTATATATTTGATTCGCTGATTCTCAGGAGCTGTACTGCTCTTGTTAGAAGGGATTAGATATATGAAAAAAAGAATATCAAAACTGGCAATAGTACTAATATTATCGACAGTACTATTTTTTTTCACCGGCGATAAAGGGTTTATGGCTGTAAAAATGCAGGGATATGAAGCCCTCAAGGTATTTGCTCATATAAAAAGCAGTGAATTCACCCCTGAGTTCAATATATATGAGACTGAGCATTTTATCATTAAGTATACCGATAAAGATGAGGATACAGTAAGAGATATAGCGGGAATTTTTGAAAAGAGCTATAAGGTTGAAGGAATGCACTACGGTTTTTATCCGAAGGATAAAACCATAGTGTTTGTGTACGATGATCAGGAAAGCATGTGGGATTATCAGCAGTCTGTCAAAGGACAAGCGGTTATGGGGCTTTATAATCTGGGTATTATTCATGTGCTGTCACCCAAAGCATATCTGGACAGTGCGCAGATATTTACCAGGGATTACGAAGCAGACGGACCGATACTTCATGAGTACGTGCACAGGGTGATTGACTATAGAACCGGAGGAAATATAGAGCTGTGGCTTACAGAAGGACTTGCCCTTTATGAAGAGTATGATGTGGATGGGACAGAGTGGGCAAAGGGCTTTAGTTACGAAAGGCACTACACTGCCCATGAGCTTAGGAATGACTTTATGGAATTGGATGAAACACAGTCCTACAGGCAGTCTTACGATATTGTAAGAAGGCTTATTGAGCAGAGGGGAAGGAAAAGCATGAACCGCATGCTGGACGAACTTAAATATGGAAGCACCCTGGATGAGGCTTTTTTTAGAATATACGGAGAAGATCTGAATGAATATATTGATTCAGGGGCTTGGAAGAGGTAAAAAAAGAGCGGTCGAGACGACCGCCTTTTTTATATCCGGGGGGATATAAAACATTTTGTTGAGATGCTTACATTTTATATTACTTTTGCCAAAATTAGTATAAGGTACAGGCCTTATTTTAATAGGACATTGGTCCCTATTGATGATAGTGCTTTCGTCCTTTTGTCCTGCATCTGCCGGAAAAACCTGACTTATTGCGTAATAAGAGCATAAGTAGTAAAATATGTTTATGAAGAGTTGATTTATTTGATTTATGGGGTGGTGTATTTGATGGAAAACAGAAGAATTCTTGTGGTAGACGATGAAAAGCCAATTGCAGATATCATAAAATTCAACCTGGAGAAGGAAGGCTATAAGGTATTTGTGGCTGAAGACGGACAGCAGGCTGTGAACATGACATACGAGCATAAACCGGATCTTATTGTGCTTGATATTATGCTTCCTGTAATGGATGGCTTTACTGTGTGCAAGAAGCTGAGGGAGAATGTCAGTACTCCAATAATAATGCTTACGGCAAAGGAAGAGGAAGTGGACAAGGTTCTGGGCCTGGAGCTGGGTGCGGATGACTATATGACAAAGCCCTTCAGCGTACGGGAGCTTATGGCCAGAGTAAAGGCCAACATAAGAAGGGCCAATTTTCTCAATTCCGGTTTGGAAGGCAGCGGGCAGATTATTAAATCAGGCAATCTGATAATTGATTTGAACAGATACGAGGTC
>JAKJBT010000016.1 GCA_022706865.1 Bacillota bacterium | reverse complement strand
TGATTCATTTGGCATGGGGTTTGCTATAGTATTAAATAGTACTCTAATTTTTATTAGGAGGTTAACTTAATGAGAAAAGAGAATGTAAAGGTAATTATCTGGGGATTAGGTGCAATGGGCGGCGGAATGGCTGATATGCTTCTTAAAAAGAAGGGCGTGGAAATCGTAGGTGCTGTTGGAAGAGGAGCTAAAATCGGAAAAAGCATGTATGACTACATAAAGACTGAAAAAGGCAGCAGAAAGGACGTAATAATCGGATCCTATGAGGATGTTATTAAGGAGAAGGCTGCAGATGTTGTGCTGATTTGCACAGATTCATTTACTAAAGGTGTTTTTGACAAAATAAAGTATTGCCTGGAGAAAAAGATAAATGTCATATCCAGTGCGGAGCAGATGGCATATCCGAAAGCTGCTGAACCGGAACTTACAAAGCAGCTGGACGAGATAGCAAAGGCTAACGGCGTTACTGTGCTCGGAACAGGTATCAATCCGGGACTGATCATGGATCTTCTTGTTATAGCTTTCACTGGTGCCTGTGAGGAAGTAGAGCATATAGTTGCAAGACGTGTAAACAGCTTATCACCTTTCGGACCGGCAGTTATGGAAGAGCAGGGAATCGGAATAACGGTTGATGAATTCAAAGAAGGGGTAAGGACAGGAAAGCTTGCGGGACATGTAGGCTTTGCAGAATCCATAGGTATGATAGCAGATGCCATTGGCTGGAAGCTCAGCGACTTCAAACAGAGCATGGAGCCGATAGTAACCGAGGTTGACAGGAAGTCACCTTATGGATTTGCCAAAGCGGGAGATGTTGCAGGTTGTGCTATGAAAGGATATGGCTATGTTGACGGAGAGCTTAAGATAGAAATGGATCATCCGCAGCAGATTGAGCCTCATCTTGGAGGAGTTGAAACAGGAGATTATATTATTATTAAAGGCACACCAAATGTAAATATGGCCAATAAGCCGGAAATACCCGGAGGTATTGGTACAATCGCAATGTGCGTCAATATGATTCCTCATGTTATCAATTCAAGGCCCGGTCTTAAGACCATGATTGACCTCCCTGTGCCCAGAGCTATTATGGGAGATATGAGAGAAATGATAGAAGAATAGCAGTTAAAAACGAGGGACATATATTTATTTTTTAAAATTCAAATATGTCCCTCGCACCTTGTTACGAGGCGAAAAGATGCTGCAAGGCACAAAATATAAATATTTTTTATTAGTGATAAAGAGGAGTGTTGTTTAATGATTTCGGCAAAAAAAGGGGACTGGGTGCAGATACGCCAGATTGTCCTGAAACCTGAGGAGAGAGCGCCGCAGGTTCCGGAGGACACCAAGAAGGTTCCTCTTGAATTATGGGTAAAGGGTATAGCGCAAGAGGATGCAAAAATAGATTCGACAGTTGAAATCATAACTGCAACCGGGAGGAAGGTCAAGGGTGAGCTGACTGCGGTAAATCCCAGATATATACATGACTATGGTGATTTCGTACCTGAGCTTTTAAAGGTAGACATGCAGCTTAAGGAAATCCTCTTTGGAGGTGATTCAAATGAGTAAGGATATGTCATACGCAGCGGTAATGGCAAGAAAAAATGAAATAATGAAAAAGGCAATAGGTATAGACTACAGCGTATTTGAATCGGGAGGAATTTCCTTCGATTATGAAAGAATGATGAGGGAGGCAGGCTATACACTTGAGGAAATGCAGCAGATACAAGCTGAGACAAGTGTAGGGAATACACCTATTGTAGAGCTGAAAAACCTTACTGCACTTGCCAGAAAGCTGGCTCCAAAGGGAAAAGGTGCAAGGATTTTTATAAAGGATGAAGCTGCAAACCCTTCCGGAAGCTTTAAGGCCAGAAGAGCGGCCACTGCAATATATCATGCGAAAAAGCACGGATACAAAGGAGTGGTAACGGCAACAAGCGGCAACTACGGCGCAGCAGTGGCATCACAGGCAGCAAAGAGGGGGCTTAAATGCATTGTTGTTCAGGAATGCTACGACAGCAGGATGGTGGGACAGCCCGAAATACTTGAAAAGCAGCGTGCCTGTGAAGCTTATGGAGCAGAGGTGGTACAGCTGACAGTCGGACCGGAGCTCTTCTACACCTTCCTGACCTTGCTGGAGGAAACAGGATACTTTAATGCATCCCTGTACACGCCTTTCGGAATAGCAGGGGTGGAAACCCTAGGCTATGAGCTTGCCATGCAGTTCAGGGAAAAGATCGGAAGGGATCCGGACAAGGTTGTAATTACCCACGCAGGAGGCGGCAATGTGACAGGTACTGCCAGAGGGCTCTTGAAAGCGGGAGCAAAGGATGTTGAGGTTGTTGGTGCAAGCGTTGACCTTTCGGGGCTTCACATGGCTTCTGATAAGGATTTCAACAGAAAATCCTTTACTACAGGCCATACCGGCTTCGGTATACCTTTTGCCACATGGCCTGACAGGGCTGATGTACCGAGAAATGCTGCAAGGCCTTTAAGATATCTTGACAGATATGTTCTGGTAAAACAGGGTGAAGTATTCTATATCACAGAAGCATTATCAGTGCTTGAAGGGCTGGAGAGAGGGCCTGCCGGAAACACATCCTTAACAGCTGCTTTTGCCCTGGCACAGGAAATGGATATGGACCAGATTATTGTGGTTCAGGAAACAGAATATACGGGTGCAGGGAAGCATCCGCTGCCGCAGCTTACATTTGCAAAGCAAAACGGTATAGAAATATTATTCGGTAATCCTGACCGTGACGAACCCGGAAAGAACATCATTATTCCGGCACATCCGTCAGATATAAAAGTAAGAGATTACGATATTGACAAGGCAAGAGCGTCATATATCAAAAACTGCATCAACAATTATAAAGTAACTGAAATTACAAAAGAGGATTTTGAATTCCTTGTCAAGGATGCAAAGACTGATGACAGTTTTGTGGAGAGCGTTCTTGCTGAACTAAACGTGAAAGTAAAGTAGATGGAGGGATAGAAATGGCAGTGAAACGTGCAGATGACTATGAAGTAAGAAGAAAGCACCTGGCAGAGCTTTCTGATGAAGAGCTGAAAAATAGATTTTGGGAGCTTGCTGAGAAAATAGTTGAGCCGATGCTGGAGCTTGGTTATAAGAACACAACTCCCGCAATAGAAAGAAGCGTACTTCTCAGGATGGGATTTTCGAGCCTTGAAGTAAAGCCGATAGTTGAAGGTGTAATGAAGAAGGGGCTAATGGGCAAGGGTGCCGGTAATGTAGTATGGAGGCTTTCAAAGAAGCTGGGAATCTCTGTGAGGGAAGCAGGAGTCGGACTTGCAGAAGGAAAATACTGGGATGAAGTCGACACATTGTTTTAAAGGAGGGGGAGCAAATGAAACTGGATCCGAATAAAAAGCTGGATATAAAGGAATTATTGCAGGACCTTGAAAGCTACAGGCCAAGAAGAAGAGGCTGGCATTGGAGAGAGGGCAGGAATGAAAAGAGGAAAATTGGGGATTTTGAATTCCATGAAACCTCTGAAGGGCTGAAGAACTACATTCCCCTGCCGGGAAGCCGTGGCTTCAATTACATTGATCCGCAGCCGGATTGCGTTATCACTACTGAAATTGCTTCCGGAAGGTTTGAAGATGATATAAGAAGAATGAGAATGGCGGCATGGCATGGGGCCGATCATATCATGGTAATAAGAACCATGGGGCAATCTCATATTGACTCTTTGATTGAAGGAACTACACAGGGAATAGGCGGTATAGCCGTTACAAGAAAGCAGTGCAGGGCAACAAGAAAAGCTCTCGATATGATAGAGGATGAGGTAGGAAGGCCGATTAATTTCCATTCATATATCTCCGGTGTTGCAGGGCCTGATATTGCCGTAATGTTTGCGGAAGAAGGAGTAAACGGCGCTCATCAGGATCCTCAATACAACGTATTGTACAGGAATGTAAACATGGTAAGAAGCTTCGTAGATGCCTGCGAGGCGAAAAAGGTCATGGCATGGGCGGATATTCTGCAGATAGACGGGGCCCATAATGCCAACGCAACTGCAATGAAAGCCTGGAAGGTAAGGCCTGAGCTTATGGTTCAGCATGCCATAAACAGTATATTCTCAAGGAAGGTTGGTATAAAACCGGAGAATATAGCACTTTCAACAGTACCGCCAACGGCGCCCCCGGCACCGCGTATGAGAATTGACCTGCCTTATGCCGTAGCGCTTAGGGATTTTTTCTCAGAGTACAAAATGAGGGCACAGCAGAACACAAAATATATGGAATCAGACATGAGGGAAGCAACGGTTACACATACCCTGGATCTTTTGATTTCAAGGCTTACCAGTGCCGATATACAGTCTACCATCACTCCCGATGAGGGAAGAAACGTACCGTGGCATTACAACAACATAGCAGCAATCAGCACAGCCAAGCAAGCTTTAAATGGTATGGACGGCCTTCGTGAAATGGTCAAACTGGACAGGGAAGGGCCTTTGGGTAAAGAGGTAAGAGAGCTTAAAGAGAGAGCAGTTCTCTTCATGGAAGAGATACTGGAGGTAGGCGGGTACTTCAAGGCTGTAGAAAACGGCTTCTTCATTGACAGCGGTAATTATCCGGAGAGGAACGGCGACGGTATTCCAAGACAGATCGACGGCGGTATCGGAGTGGGAATGATATTTGAAAGGGATAAAGACTATTTTGCCCCGGTATCCGTTCACTACGGATATAACAATATACCAGCAGAATTTAAGAAAGCATCTGATGCCATAGGCGGAGATACCTTCGAAGATCCTTCCAAAATAGTATATATCGATGAGCTTGACGAGTATGACAATGTAAATACAAGGCTTAAGGAGCTTGAAAAATACTATGATACGGATGTCGTGAAACCGGAGGTCGAATGGAGGGCAGACGGAGTTGTGGCAACTACCATATTCCTGCCCCTTGACGAAAGGACCGCAGAATTCGCAGCCATAAAATGCGGCGAGAAAATGGGGCTTGAAGATGTTACGGTAGTTCACAAACAGGCAATGCATCCCTCTGAAGGCACTATTGTTGAGATAAAAGGCAAAGTAAAGTTTGATATTAATGTTAACGAGCTTGTAATTCCCGAAAAGGCTCCTGTATTATCAGACGAGGAAATAAGAGAGGACATATCCCAAAAACCGATGTTTGTTGTAGCTGCCACGGTAGGAAATGATGAGCATTCGGTAGGAATGAAGGAAACCCTTGATATCAAGCATGGGGGAATAGAAAAGTACGGCATCAAGTATCTGTACCTTGGTACCTCCTGCCCTGTTGAAAAGCTGGTGGATGCAGCTATAGAGACAAATGCGGATGCAATACTTGCCAGCACGATAATTACCCATGACGATGTCCATACAAAGAATATGAGAAAAATCCACGAGCTTTGCGTTGAAAAGGGTATAAGAGATAAAGTAATGCTGGTTGTCGGAGGTACACAGGTTACCAATGAAATTGCAGTGGAAGCAGGCATGGATGCTGGCTTCGGCAGAGGTACCCATGGAAACGATGTAGCAAGCTTCCTCGTTAAGAGAAGAAGGGAAAAGCAGAAGAATGAAAACTAGTGTACTTGTTGCAGAAATTGGCAGTACCACTACAGTAGTCAATGCATTTGACAATATCATGAGCCCTTGCCCGAAATTCCTCGGGCAAGGGCAAGCTCCTACTTCGGTGCTGAATGGTGATGTTACTATAGGGCTTAAAGGTGCGGTGGATGACCTTAAGAGGAACCTTGGAACCGCTGAGCTTGAATGGGATGAATTCCTCGCAACCAGCAGTGCTGCAGGTGGCCTCAGAATGACGGTTCACGGGCTTGTTTATGATATGACGGTCAGAGCTGCAAAGGAAGCTGCACTGGGTGCGGGGGCAATTATAAAGCATGTTACTGCCGGAAAGCTCAGAAGAACGGATTTGAAGAGGCTGGAAGATATCAGGCCGAATATAATACTGGTTGCAGGGGGAGTGGATTACGGAGAGAGGGATACCGCCCTGCACAATTTTGAAATGATTGCTTCCATGGGATTAGGTATTCCGGTAATATATGCCGGGAATATCGAAAACCAGGAGGAAGTAAGGCTTATTGCCGAAGAGACAAATACAAGGCTTTATATAGTGGAGAATGTATATCCTAAGGTTGACATGCTTAATGTAGAACCTGCAAGGAAAGTCATTCAGGAGGTATTTGAAGAGCATATAATACATGCTCCGGGAATGAGTACTGTGAGAGATATGGTGAAAGGCCCGATCATCCCTACACCGGGAGCGGTAATGGAGGCTGCCAGGCTATTGAAGGAACATTTGGGCGACCTTGTGGTTTTTGATGTAGGAGGCGCCACCACGGATGTACACTCTGTCACGGAAGGCTCAGAGGAAATAAGCCTTATGCTTATAAGCCCTGAACCTGCAGCAAAGAGGACTGTTGAGGGGGACCTGGGAGTATATGTGAATATTGCTCATATTGTTGAGAAAATAGGCATGGATGAACTGAAGAAAGAGTTCTTGGATGCGGAAGAGCTTGTAAGAAAGGCAAAACCAATTCCCGAAACTGACCGGGAAAAAGCTTTTGTAGAAAGACTGGTCAAGGAGGCAGTTCTTACATCCCTGGAGAGGCATGCAGGAAAACTGCGATTCCTTTACGGCCCGACAGGAAAGAAAACAGTTGCCGAAGGGAAGGACCTGACAAATGTAAAGTATGTTATAGGTACGGGAGGAGCATTGACCAGACTTCCCGGACGCATTGACATATTGAAATCAGTGGGTCTGCAGGGCAAAGGCACTGAATTGTATCCGGGAAAGGAAGCCAAGGTGCTGATTGACAACCATTACATAATGGCATCCCTGGGAGTGCTGTCAAAGAGGTTTCCCGAAGCGGCACTGGCACTTATGAAGGAGAGTATGGGGGTGAATTGAACAATGGGTTATCCTGCAATAAAAGTCAACAAGGAAAAGCTTAAGCACAATACCAAAGTGCTGGCGGAAAAGTGCGGAAGGCTTGGGATTGACATAGCACCCGTAACCAAGGTATACTGCGGTATACCGGAGATTGCTGAAGCATCTGTGGAGGCAGGGGCAAAAATGCTTGCTGATTCAAGGATTGAAAACATTATTAAGCTGAAAGAGCTGAATGTGGAAAGAATGCTTCTCAGGATTCCAATGCTGTCAGAGGTTGACGAAATAGTTGAACATGTTGATATCAGTCTTAACTCAGAGTATGAGGTTATAAAAGCCCTTTCCGAGAAAGCACAGCAAAAGGGCAAGGTTCATAAAATAATACTTATGGTAGACCTTGGAGATCTTAGGGAAGGCGTATGGTACAAAGATGCAGTTGAATTTGCCGGCAGAATAGTGAGACTGCCGGGTATAAAGCTTGTAGGGCTGGGCACCAACCTCACCTGCTACGGAGCAGTAATACCAAGCGTGGAGAATCTTGGGTTGCTGGCAGCTTTGGCAGAAGAGATTGAAAAGAAGTATGATATCAAGTTGGATATAATCTCCGGCGGAAATTCAAGCAGCCTACACCTGGTGGAAAAGAATGAAGTTCCCAAAGGCATAAACCAGTTGAGGCTTGGAGAAGCAATAGTCCTCGGGAATGAAACTGCTTACGGGGAAAGAATAGAAGACACCTATGGGGATGTGTTCACATACATGGCGGAAATCATAGAGCTTAAGGAAAAACCCTCTGTACCTGTTGGAGAGACCGGTGTTGATGCCTTTGGTGAAAAACCTGTGTTTACCGACAGAGGCATAAGAAAAAGAGCTATCCTGGCTTCCGGCAGGCAGGATTTAAAGGTTGACGGCATACAGCCCAGAGACAAGGATGCTATAGTAATAGGGGCCAGCAGCGACCATTTAATAATTGACGTAAATGACTGCAGCAGGGAATACAAGGTAGGAGACATCATGGAGTTTGATCTGTCCTACGGAGCATTGCTTGCGGCCTTTACTTCGGAATATGTGGAAAAGATAATAGAGTAGAAGCGGAAAAGGACACGGGGACGTTAAAAGGACACGGGGACGTTTCGCGTGTCTCACTTTCAGTGAGACAGGAGAAACGTCCCCGTGTCCTTATGGCGACCCTACTTTTTTCTTTCACTTTTCCACTATTTGTTATACAATGTTGTTTAGGAGGTGAGGTCGGATTTGAGGAGGAGAATTACCGTATCACTTATATTTCTCATCACATGTGCGTTTTTATCCGTGATAACTGCATATTGTGACGACAGAAGCTATTATATGAGCAGCTTCAGGATAAATGCTCAGCTGGACAGTATGGGGAATATGGATATCATTGAAGAAATCACTTATGAGTTTGACGGAATCTTCAGGGGTGTGTACAGGACGCTCAAGACAGCAGGGAGCGATGGTATAGAGGCTGTAGAGGTATATAAGAAGCAGCTTGATATGTTTATTCCATTTGTTCAGGATAACTCGGAAAGGGACAATACATTTCAACTGATTGATGAAGGTGACGGCATCAGGCTGAAAATATTCTCTGCCGCAAAAAATGAAAGCACGACATTTACCTTAAAATACAGAGTTATAAACGCTGCCGCTAAATACAATGATATTGCGGAAATATATTGGAAATTCATGGGTGAGGATACGGAAGTCAAAATAAAGAACTTTGAGCTTGTATTTAAAATTCCGGAAGGTGCTGATAAAGAGCAGATAAAAGTATTCGGGCATGGGCCATTATCCGGTTTTTCAGAAATCGTGGATTCAAGAACCGTGGTCTTGCGAGTGGATGAATTGCCGGCTCGAAACTTTGTCGAAGCAAGGGTGCTTTTTCCGCCCGAATTGATTAAAGACACAAAAAAGGTATTCAATAAGGACGCGTTTTCAGAAATAATGTCTGAGGAGAAGGGATTTGCCGATGAGGCAAATGCGATAAGGGCAAAGGCAAGAATAATTGTCGGATCTTCATTTGCATATGTATTGTTTGAGTTATTGATGATTGTATATCTGTATTTCAAATTTGATAAGGAATACAAGGCGGATTTCAAGGGAGAGTATTTCAGGGAACTTCCCGGCAGCTATTCTCCTGCAGTTCTCGCAGTGCTGTGGAATTTTGGCAGTGTGAAGCCAAGAGACTTGACTGCTACATTAATGGATTTAGTTAGAAGGAAGTACCTGGAGCTTATTGTTGAAAAGGAAGAGGTTAAAGGTATCTTCAGTAATAGGGCTGAAAACGAATATGTATTCAGGTTAAACAAGGAAGCTGATTTGGAGTCTCTCTCCCCTCATGAGAAATTTGCCGTACAATGGCTGATATTTGAAATAGGGGACGGAGAAAAAGTATCTCTTGAGGATATTGAGAATTCTTCAAAGACACGGGAAGGAGCAATAAATTTCAAGAGAGATTATGATACTTGGACCGGACATGTAACGTCCGAAGCAGACGGTTATTCCTTTTTTGACAAAAACACAGTTAAAGGCCTGCTCTTCGGTGTTTTAATAGCTGTAATCGGTATGGTTTTCGGCGGGTTTACAGCTGCAAGATATGAAAATATTCTTGGCTTTGTTATATTGATGCTGGTATCGATTATACTGCTGATATACTCTTTGACAATACGAAGAAGGTCAAGATCCGGTGTGGAGCAGTTCAAGATGTGGAAGGCTTTCAGAAAATTCCTGAGGCATTTCAGCAGCCTTGATAAGGCAGATCTGCCTGCGGTTACCATGTGGGAGCATTACCTTGTATATGCCATAACCCTTGGGGTTGCAAAAGAGGTCATCAGCCAGCTTAAGGTTGTATTCAGGGAAGAGGACTTCAACAATGCCGGTTTGACATATTTGTATTATGGGCACTATGGACACAGGCACAATTACTTTGATACAATAGACAGTGTAACTAACTCAATGGTTAAGACTACAGAATCCGTATACAGGCAAGCAATATCAAAGACTTCCTCCGGCAGCGGAGGAGGAGGGGGCTTTTCCGGCGGAGGAGGCAGAGGCGGCGGCGGTGGAGGAGCCGGCGCATTCTAAGCCATGGTTTCCCGATTAAAGAGAGTTTAGAAGGAGGATGAAAATTTATGAAGATAGTAATATTTGGTGTACTGCTATTGCTTGTTTTAATAACAATAAGTACATACAACAGTTTAGTAGTAAAAAGGAACAGGGTAAAAAATTCATGGGCTCAGATAGATGTTCAATTGAAGAAAAGGTTTGACCTCGTACCAAACCTTGTTGAGACGGTAAAGGGCTATGCAAAACATGAATCAGAAACTCTGGAGGCTGTTGTAAAAGCAAGGAACCAGTACATAAGTGCAGGCACCCCGGAAGAAATGATGAAAGCAAATACTGAAATGACGGGGGCATTAAGCCGATTATTTGCACTGGCAGAAAGCTATCCGGACCTGAAAGCCAATACAAACTTCATGGAGCTTCAAGGGGAGCTGTCCGATTTGGAGGATAAGATTGCTTATGCAAGGCAGTTCTATAATGATACGGTTCTTATGTACAATAACGCTATTCAGGTTGTACCGGCAAATATAATTGCCAGTTTGTTCGGCTTCAGGGAGGAACCCTATTTCAAAGCTGATGAATCAGAAAGACAGAATGTGAAAGTACAATTCTAGTCGGTTCAAGGATTAATGGCGAATGTGATTCAATAGGCGATGGGAGTAAGCTTAACCCATTGCCTTTTCCATAAGAATGGCTGTAATGAGAAAGCAGGGAAATACTTATGAAGAAAGATATGTACAGTTTCTTTGATATGAAAAGGGAGCAGGAGATGAAAAAGGAGAGTCCTCTTGCTCTGAGAATGAGGCCGGAGGATCTTTCCGAATTTGTCGGCCAGGAGGATATTGTGGCTCCGGGGAAGCTGCTTTACCGTGCGATAAAAGCTGACAAGCTCACTTCTCTTATTTTTTTCGGGCCTCCGGGAACAGGTAAGACTACCTTGGCAAAGATAATAGCAAATACCACCCAATCTTATTTTGAGCAGCTCAATGCAGTGACTTCGGGAGTGGGAGACATACGCAGGGTAGTTGAGGAGGCAATAAACCGCAAGGGGATGTACGGTCAAAGGACAATTCTTTTTATTGATGAGATCCATCGTTTCAACAAAGCTCAGCAGGATGCAATGCTTCCATATGTGGAGGACGGTACTGTCATATTAATAGGAGCTACAACAGAGAATCCGTATTATGAAGTGAACGATGCACTTATTTCGCGATCTACTATATTCAGACTCAATCCTCTCAAAGCGGAGGATATCAGAAAACTGGTTGAAAGATGCCTTACAGATGAAAAGAAAGGGCTTGGTTCTTATAATATTGTGATAACCGAGGAAGCCATGGCTCATATAGTAAACATAGCCAATGGTGATGCCAGGGCTGCATTGAATGCGCTGGAACTGGCGGTTCTTACCACTGAAAGAGGCAGTGACGGCAAGATTCATATAGACTTGAAGACAGCGGAGGACTGCATACAGAAGAGGGCAGTGAACTATGAAAAGAAGGGTGAGAACCATTACGACACCATATCAGCATTTATAAAAAGCATGAGAGGTTCTGATCCTGACGCTGTACTTCATTATCTTGCCAAAATGCTTTATGCAGGTGAGGATCCCAAATTCATTGCAAGAAGGATAATGATTTGTGCCTCCGAAGATGTGGGGAATGCCGATCCCAATGCACTTATCGTAGCAACGGCGGCTGCCAATGCAGTTCATATGATTGGCATGCCGGAAGCGCAGATTATTTTGTCCCAGGCAGCTTTATACGTGGCTTGCGCACCGAAAAGCAATTCGGCAGTGGTAGGAATCGGAAAGGCAATGAAGGATGTGGAAGGCAAAAGAACCGGGGCTGTGCCTCTGCACCTGAGAAATGATGCATTCAAAGGCGCAAGGGATTGGGGATACGGGGTTGAATACAAGTACCCCCACGATTATGAGGGTAATTTTGTGGAGCAGCAGTATTTGCCCGATGAAATAAAAGATGCACAATATTATTTCCCGTCAGACAACGGATATGAAAAGAAAATGAAAGAGCTTCCCAAGCTTAAAAATAGAAGAACCAAATAATTAGGCATGTCTGAAATGATTATTGTGGCAAAAAGTGCTTCTGTTAAGTTAACACTTTTAGATATTGTTTTTAGGCAATAGAAGAATTAAAATGATTCTATTCAAAATCTTAACAGGAAGCCATGCATAGGTCACAATATTTCAGTTCATTCTAATTGGGAGCAAACTTCAGATATGCAACGACTTTTATAAAAGAAGGTGTTAGTAATGAACTACTATTTTTCGGATTGTGATACTGTAGCATTGGCAAAAGAATATGGCACTCCCCTTTATGTGATGTCTGAGGATATTATTATGGAGAGGCTGGATGAAATCAGGCATTCATTTTCTGAAAAGTATAAGGATGTACAAGTGTATTATGCTTCAAAGGCCTTTTTGACCAAGGAAATGGCAAGGATAATCAAAAGAGAAGGACTGGGATTGGACGTTGTTTCGGGAGGAGAACTTTATACAGCAAGATCAGTGGATTTTCCAATGGAGAAAATAATGTTTCACGGCAACAACAAAACTCCCGAAGAAATAAAAATGGCACTTGAATGTAAAATCGGACGTTTTGTATGTGACAGCATTTGGGAGATTCAGTTGATTGACAGGCTTGCAAAGGAAATGGGTGTAAAGGCGGATATACTCTTACGTATTGCTCCGGGGGTGGATTCCCATACTCATAAATATATATCAACGGGCAATATTGACTCAAAGTTTGGCATTCCGATGCCTCAAGTAAAAGAAGCAGTAAAGCTTTCAACAGAATCAGAAGGTATAACCCTTAAAGGGCTGCACTTCCATATTGGGTCACAGATTCTGGAGAATGAGTCACATATCATGGCCGTTGATATAATGCTGAACCTCATAAAAAAGATAAAAGAAGAAGTTGGGTATGTTACAGAAGAATTCAATCTGGGAGGGGGTTTTGGGATAAAGTATCTGGACGATACAGAAAAAAGGAAGCTGTCATATTTCGTTGATCCCATGATGAATAGTATTGAGGAGTTCTGCAGTTATAACGGTATAAGGAGGCCGAGAGTTTTTATTGAGCCCGGACGCTGGGTAGTTGGCGAAGCAGGTATTACCCTCTACACTATAGGCAGCATTAAAGAAATACCGGGGGTAAGAACTTATGTGGGGATAGACGGGGGATTCCCGGATAACCCGAGGCCGGCGCTTTATCAGGCTAAATACGAAGGAATTGTAGCAAATAAAGCAGATTTTCCTAAGGAAGAACGTGTTACAATTGCAGGTAAATGCTGCGAAAGCGGAGATATACTTATATGGGATTTAGATGTTCCCGAGCTTCAACCGGGAGATATTCTTGCCGTTAAATCAACAGGTGCATACAACTACTCTATGGCAAGCAACTATAACAGGATTCCCAAACCAGCAGTTGTTATGCTGAGCAAAGGAAAGCCAAGGCTTATTGTAAAACGTCAGACCTATGAGGACATGCTGAGGAATGAGTGTTAAACTTCAGAGATTAGTGCTTTATCGGCACTGATAAGCATAAAATATCATAAAAATATCATAAGAAAGAGGGGATTTGTGTGAGTACAAGGACACAAACGGTTTGGGAGGCATATCGTTTCCCGATAATTCTGTTAGCAGCAATAGTTATAGGCAGTATCATCGGTGTTATTATGGGCGCGGATGCTGCAGTGTTCAAACCATTAGGAGATATTTTCCTTAATCTCATGTTCACTGTTGTTGTACCCCTTGTTTTTATTACAATATCCAGTGCAGTAGCAAATATGGCAAATATGAGAAGACTGGGCAGCATTTTGAAAAATCTGCTTTTGGTATTTGTTGTTACCGGCATAATTTCAGCTATTATAATGATATTTTTCGTGACAGTGATTCCGCCTGCTCAAGGAGTAAACTTAAACGTCAATGCTGAGGAGCCCATAGAGAAGATCAGCCTTGCAAACCAAGCAGTAAAGGCTATTACGGTATCAGACTTTCCGGAGCTTTTATCAAGAAGGAATATGCTGCCGCTTATAGTATTCTCAGTTCTATTCGGGTTCTGCGTCACAGCCTTGGGTGAAAAGGGCAAGAAGGTTGCAGAGGCATTGGACATACTTTCAAACGTTATGATGAAAATGGTAAGCTTTATAATGTACTATGCTCCTATTGGACTGGCTGCATATTTTGCAGCACTTGTAGGGGAGTTCGGGCCGGAACTTCTTAAGGACTACGCCAGGGCTATGGCAGTATATTATCCTGTTACAATAGCATATTTCTTCATAGCTTTCTTCGTATATGCGTATTATTCGGGAGGAATGACGGCGGTAAAGAGATTCTTCAAAAATATTGTATCACCTGCATTTACATCTTTAGCAACCCAATCCAGCATTGCAACCTTACCGGTTAATCTTGAATCAGCAAGAAAAATGGGTGTCCCGAAGGATATCAGGGAAATAGTCCTTCCGATGGGTGCTACAATGCATATGGACGGTTCGTGCTTATCGGCGATATTGAAAATATCCTTTCTGTTCGGACTTTACGGTAAAGAATTCACAGGAATAGGGACCTTTGCAACTGCAATATTGATATCCGTAATGAGCGGCGTTGTAATGTCGGGCGTACCCGGAGGCGGATTGATCGGAGAAATGCTTATAGTTAATCTTTATGGTTTTCCACCGGAAGCTTTTCCGATTATTGCCACGATCGGATTTTTGGTTGACCCTCCCGCTACAATGGTTAATGCATGCGGAGACAGTGTAGCGGCAATGATGGTAACGAGGCTCGTAGAGGGAAAAGAGTGGTTGGCTAAGGTAATTAAAGGAGAGGCTCAAGGGCAATTTACCGAGTAAGCAGTATGATTTAACGGCAAAGCCTATTGGATTTTGGAGGCAATATAATGAAGTTTTATAAATATACAGGACTGGGAAATGATTTTGTATTGATTGATAATCTGAGAAGTAATGTCCATATTGACGGCAGCCTTGCCAGGACAATGTGCGACAGGAATTTTGGCATCGGCGCGGACGGTATTTTACTTGCATCCCCAAGTGAAAGCTGCGATATAAAAATGGAAATAATCAATTCCGACGGCAGCATAGCAGAAATGTGCGGAAATGCTTCACGCTGCTTTGCAAAGTTCTGTTATGAAAAGAAACTGGTGGAAAAGGAGAGCTTCACGGTGGAGACATTGGCCGGTACCATAGCACCCAGGCTGAATATTGAGGACGGAGCAGTGAAAGAGGTTACTGTGGATATGGGGATGCCGAAGTTCGGCAGCAAAGACATCCCGTTTAAGGTAGATCTGGATAAGGTAGTTGATTATCCCATCCGGGTTGACGGAAAAGAATATCTCATTACTTCAATGTTTATGGGTGTTCCTCACACGGTTGTTTTTACGGATAGTATTGAAGATGAAAAGGTGATTTCGGAAGGAAGAAAAATTGAGGTGTCTGATTATTTCCCCCGAAAGACAAATGTTAATTTTGTTTCAATAATAAACAGAAATGAAATAATCCTTCGCACCTGGGAAAGAGGAGCAGGATATACAATGGCATGCGGCACAGGCAGCTGTGCGGCAGTTGTTGCAGGAATTGTAAGCGGAAGGCTCGGGAGTATTGTCAAGGTGCATCTTCGCGGCGGGGATTTGACCGTTGAATGGAAGGCCGGGGAGCACGTGCAAATGACCGGTGAAGCAAAAGAAGTATTCACCGGCGAGTACGAAGTATAAAAGTTAGGAGAATTCTATTTAAAGAATTCTCCTATTTTTTTCATAAGACTGTTATATTTATACGGAATTTCGTCCGGATCCTCAGTCCAACTATTATTACCCTTTGGAGCTTCTGTATTGGGAGGAACGAAGGCTTGTTTCTCACTTTCCTGGGAAATATCGGAAGCGGGATTGACTGTGCCGGGCTTTCCAACGTAGGTGGTTATATTCTCCTGCTTCATCAACAGGCTTTCATAGTTAGGAAGCCTTTCATTTTTCATGAACTTTTCCTTGAAGCCGCTTTTCTTGAGGGTCGGCTGTTCCGCTGCAGTTTTATCGGCAGTACCTGCCTTTGTGGGGGCGGAATCTTTTGAGTCCCTGATTTCACTGCGTCCTATCCTGCTGTTCAGGTATTTCACATTATCTGAGAGATCTCTTATTTCATCAAGAATCTGTTTCAAATAATCGTTCATATCAGGGACGGGTGCTGCCTGAGCTTTTTCCTTCGGTTTATCTTCAGTAATAGTCCTTGATATGTGCTCTACGGGTCTTGAAATGCTGTAGTTTTTATCAAGTATGAAAAAGCCCTTTGTTATTGACAGCGGAGCCAGGCTTTTCATTATTTTTACAATATTAATATTGGTATCCGCCGTAACAGGCAAATCAATAGCTTTTCTCCATCTGCCCGATGAATCATCAAAGGTGTATTGGTGAAAAACATGATCCTTTATCCAGGCCATCTGTATTGCTTTATCATCGGTATAAAACAGCGGTATCATTCCACTGGTATCGATGCGTACATTCCCAAGTTCTCTGAAGTCTATTTCACTGCTGCTTGAAGATTTACTCAGAAAATGATGGATGTTGTTTCCCTCGTTTTCATTTGAATAACAAAGCAGGTTTATTTTTTTATTGTGATGTATGAGTTTTATAAATGCCTGGTTTTTGTATGATATGTTTAGGCTTTTGTGAAGCCAGGATTTGGTAGAATCGTCATAGCAGTAATAATTGATATAATAGAGGGCTCCGTCGTACCATACGCTGGCATAGTGAATAATGCCGTTTCTTAAAGGTAACAGAGAGTAAGAGCTTTCAATGTTTTGGGAGTATACTTCCGAAAGGCTGTTCTTCTTCCAGGAATACTCTATATAAGGGGTCTTATCGTTTATATTCTTGTGAATGTGGTAAACATTGTACATGTTTGCAATAGGTAGTTTTTTTGAAAAAAATATATGTATGGAACCGTTTTGCACTATGATGTCCATAATAAATATATTGGAGCTGTTATGCAGATTTACAACAGGTTCAAATTTCCAACTGCTGTTTGTATATATAAAAAGCAGGACTCCCTTATAGCGACTGTTGCAAACCAGGTATATGGAATCATCGGTATCAATGACAACAGCAAAATCTGCATTTGCCTGGCTTATAAGCATTGTATCCTTTATATCCCCTTGAATGGGAACCTCTCTGTAATATATTGAAGAATCCCTGTAGAAAAAGAAATACCTGTTACCCTTTGAATCCTCAAGTATTGCTGATGGGTTTATATCTATCATATAATCACCACCTCAAATTCCTTTATCTATATTTATATGGATATATTTATGCTTATATGACTGGACTTGCGTATCTGAAGAATAATGCACATTTGTCTAAAAAAATTATAAAATTTGCTTTAACTTGTTCACAAAAATGTCCCGACTTCCATATTATAAATTAGACAGCAATGAAAAAATGTAAATATATAGGAAGGTGAGAAAATGACAGTGCCAAATGCTTCATTACCAACTGTATTATGTGCAGGAACCACCAGACTGGAGGTAAAAACAGGCGGGTCGACTGAATGTAAAGATTTGTTTTTTGAGTGCCTTAAGGTAAAAAAGGTATTTGACGAATTTGTTCTAAGGGACTGTGTAGAAGGCATCAAGTTCAAAGTCTGCGGAAATCCACATGGAGATATTATAATGCCTGCTTTGATACTGAAGAACTGCAAGCTGAGTAATGTAGAAATTAAGGATGTATCAACAAATTCAGATAAGAGGCTTAAGTTCTCGGCAAAATGCTGCTGCGATGTGTTTGGAAAGGATGCCAAAGGAAACATTATTCCTCTTGAAGTACTTGATGTGCCTGAAGGAACTAACCTTTCAGAAGGGCCTTGCGGAGAACTCTGCTTTAAATTCAGTGTGAGAAGAAGCTATCCTAATGCAACGGAAGAGAATTTTGAAAGACTGCTGCACTTCCTTGATCAAGGGAGATTTGAGCTTCAATGCCTGGGTGAGGCAGTTATTGATGAGGAGAACAATACGACAACCGGTGAGATACTGGTTACCAACCTGGGAGCGTTTATTGCAGTAAAGTTTGACGCTGAAGTACAGCTTTGTGTTCCTGTATTGGGGTATTGCAAAATAGAAGAGGATGTAGCACCGATAGATGTTGACTTCTGTGAAGAATTTGAGATGGAGGATATCCCTTCATTCAATCCCCCGCAGCTTGGAGCACCGATCCCCCCGTGTCCCATCTCATAATACAATATGATAAGCGGGGATATGAAAATAAAAGAGATTATGAGATATTATCCAAAGACTAAAGGTGTATTGAAATACTATGATTTGCTGTCGGCAGGCTGCGGCTGAGGGGGAGCTCAGGAGAGAACCCTTCGGCAGGCTGCCGGATCGAGAGGAATTGAATTGAATAAACTTATTAAAATTCTTAATAACAGGATAAAGGGTTAGCGTATGCTGGCCCTTTAATACATTTTTTAGTGACTTGTCATAGATAATCAGCATATCATAGCAGCTTCACAGTTAACATTTTTAAGAGCCCTGCATAGTATGTATTATAGTACAGCTGTTGCTTTTCGATATAGCGATATATCGGGAGGCAATTTATATAAAGAGGTGCGGCGCAAGCCGTACCTTTTGATGTTTTTGGGACTGATAATGACACGAATAATTCCGACTAAAAAAGTAGAAATTAATATTGACAATGTTTTTCTGTTATGGTAACCTTAAATTGAAATCCGACTTAATAGGTAGGAATTAATAAGGAGCTGATAATATGATATTATCAACCAAGGGAAGATATGGGCTCAAAATTATGTATGAACTTGCTTTGAACTATGGGGAAGGGCCGATGTCCCTGAAAGAAGTGGCTCAGAGGCAGCAGCTTTCTGAAACCTATCTGGAACAGCTTATAGCCCATCTGAAAAAGGCCGGCCTGGTTAAAAGCATCAGAGGTGCTCAAGGGGGATATGAGCTGATAAGAAAACCCGAAGAGATTTCAGTGGGGGAAATAATAAGGACTCTTGAAGGACCCCTGGCTCCATCAGAATGTGTAATGGTTGATGAACCGGAGTGCACAAAGGCTGAAAACTGCGTAACAAGATTGATTTGGGAAAAAATAATGGAAGGCATTAATAATGTGGTAGATTCAATAACACTTAATGATATGGTCAATGACTACTATAAGCTTAAACAAAAGAAAGAAGGAGAGAAATAATATGGACGGCATAAGAGGAATTTACATGGATCATGCAGCTACAACCTACACAAAAAAAGAAGTGCTGGAAGAAATGCTTCCTTTCTTTACCGAGTACTTTGGGAATCCTTCAAGCGTTCACAAGTTCGGACGAGACGTGCGCAAGCATGTGGACACAGCCAGGGAGAAGGTTGCTAAGGCCTTAGGTGCACTTCCGGAAGAGATATATTTTACTGCAGGCGGCTCTGAAGCAGACAACTGGGCAGTAAAAGGCGCAGCATATGCTAACAAAAGCAAAGGCAATCATATAATAACTACAAGCATTGAACACCATGCTCTTTTGCATACGTGTGAATACCTGGAGAAGGAAGGCTTTGAAGTAACATACCTGCCTGTAGATGAGTATGGTTTGGTAAGTGTCGAGGATGTAAAAGACGCAATAACTGATAAGACAATACTGATTTCCATTATGTATGCCAATAATGAAATAGGTACAATACAGCCAATAGAAGAGATCGGGAAGCTTGCAAGGGAAAAGGGCATATACTTCCATACTGATGCGGTACAGGCAGTAGGAAGTGTTAAAATTGATGTAAAGGAACAGAACATAGATATGCTCTCACTTTCCGCACATAAATTCTATGGCCCTAAAGGTATAGGGGTACTTTATGTAAGAAAAGGTGTAAAGCTTATAAACTTTGTACACGGGGGCGCTCAGGAAAGAGGAAGAAGAGCAGGTACAGAAAATGTTCCGGGGATTATAGGACTTGGAAAGGCTATTGAGCTTGCCACCGAGAATCTGGAAGAGAGCAGCAAAAGGATAATGGGCATGAGGGATAAATTGATAAAGGGTGTAATGGATAAGATACCTTATACAAGATTGAACGGACACCCGGATAAAAGGCTTCCGGGAAACGCCAATTTCAGTTTCCAGTTTATTGAAGGAGAGTCGCTGCTTTTAAATCTGGATATGAAAGGTATTGCCGGCTCCAGCGGCTCGGCATGTACTTCGGGATCATTGGATCCTTCTCATGTGCTGCTGGCTATCGGACTGCCCCATGAAATAGCCCATGGATCGCTGAGATTGTCTCTGGGTGCTGTAAATACCGAAGAGGATATAGATTATGTCCTGGAAGTATTGCCGGAGATAGTGGAAAGACTGAGACAGATGTCTCCGTTGTATGAGAAAGTTAAAGGGGGAAATACTAATGTATAGTGAAAAAGTGATGGATCATTTTTCAAATCCAAGAAATGTCGGGGAAATTGAGGATGCCAGCGGTGTAGGCGAAGTAGGCAATGCCAAGTGCGGAGACATAATGAAGATTTATCTGAAGATAGAAGATAACATCATTAAGGACGTAAAGTTCAAGACCTTTGGATGCGGTGCTGCAATAGCCACAAGCAGCATTGCCACAGAAATGATAAAGGGCAAGACGGTAGAGGAAGCCCTTGAGCTTACAAATAAAGCTGTAGTTGAGGCCCTTGACGGACTGCCTCCTGCAAAAATACACTGCTCTGTGCTGGCTGAAGAAGCTGTTAAGGCTGCAATTGAGGATTACATGAAAAAACAGGGCAAGGAAGTAGAATCCTCGGTATCAGCCGGGATTGAACCTGATGAAGAAGCATGCTGCAGCAAATGTGAGCGGAAGTGCCATTAGTCCTGTATGCTCATTAGGAGTTGAATTCAAATGAAGAAGCGAGTTGTAATAGGTATGAGCGGCGGAGTTGACAGCTCTGTCGCTGCTTACCTTCTAAAACAGCAGGGATACGATGTAATTGGAGTTACCATGCAGATATGGCAGGATAAGAGCAAGGAAGCCCTTGAACGTGAAGGAGGCTGCTGTTCTTTATCTGCTGTGGAGGATGCCAGAAGGGTATGCGCTAAAATTGACATACCCTTTTATGTTATGAACTTTAAAGAGGTATTTGAAAAGCTGGTTATTGATTATTTCGTTGATGAATATCTGTGCGGAAGGACTCCAAATCCGTGCATTGCCTGCAATAAATTCATCAAGTTCGATGCGCTGCTGGAGCGCTCAAAGGCTTTGGAAGCAGAATACGTTGCTACGGGACATTATGCAAGAATACAGTATGATGAAAATCTGAAGAGGTATATAATCAGAAAATCTGCAGCACCTGATAAAGACCAGACTTATGTGCTTTATAATCTGACTCAGGAACAGCTCAGGCATATACTCATGCCCTTGGGGGACTATAACAAGAACCAGGTCAGGGAGATAGCCAGGGAATTGGATCTTAGAACGGCTAACAAGCCTGAAAGCCAGGAAATCTGTTTTGTTGAAGATAATGACTATGGAAGGTTCATAAGTGAAAGAAAAGGAAGCGAAATCAGACCGGGATTTTTCGTAGATGCAAAAGGAAGACGGCTTGGCACTCATAAAGGAATAGTCCATTACACGGTAGGCCAGCGCAAGGGTTTGGGAATAGCTTTGGGAAAGCCTATGTATGTAGTCGAAATAATCCCCAATAAAAACCTTGTTGTACTTGGAGATGAGTCTGAGGTATTCAGCAGTGAGCTTGTTGCAAATCAAATGAACTATATTGCCTTCGAGAAGCTTGAAGGAACAATAAATGTGAAGGCAAAGATAAGATACAGTGCGAAAGAAGCAGAAGCAGCAGTCACACCCATAGATAATGAAAGAGTGAGAGTAGTATTTCAAGAACCTCAGAGAGCAATCACTCCCGGGCAGGCGGTTGTATTCTACCAGGAAGATATACTTGTTGGTGGAGGAACTATTGAGAAGTAGCGTTTCAGCGGATATTAGTGCTATATTATATTGGAAAGATAGCAATATTGCGCAAAAGGAATCTTTCGCGCAAAATTATGGCGAATGAAAGGTATAAATCACTGACTGTGAAGATCTAATAGCAGTTTAAACTATCATTTAATTCTTTATGAATAATATTGGCTGTTTAAGCTAAAATAATGACATAACTATGCAAAATCGGTTTAAGCTTTGCTGAAACCGACTTTTGTTACCTTGATTTTCTTTGCGGCGAAAAAATATACCTTAGTGAAAAATCGTCGCAAACTATATTAAGCTGCGGAGGTGTTATAGTGGATAGCAAGAGCTTGAACAGCAACAATATGATGAGCGCCAGGGATTGTCTTCAAAGAGCCTGGAACAATACAATGGAGCTGGTCAGAGATTTTGAAATGTATTCAAAGAGGATAGATGACGGGGAATTGGCAGAAACCTTTAAGAAGATGGCTGAAGAACAAGGCGTTATGGCACATGACCTGAGAGAGCTTTATAACAGGTATGACAACCAGAAAAAGTAAAAGACCGGAATCGGTCTTTTTTCTTTGTAAAAATGTGAGGTGATTAGTATTTTCAGGATAAATGACATGATTGACCTGCCGGTGTTTGATTGTGTATCCGGGCAAAAGCGATGCACTGTCAGAGATGTAATCATTGATACAAGGGAAAATAGAATACATGTCCTGATGTGCAGGGAGAGGATGTTTGGCAGGTCATTGGAAGCAGTACCATTCAAAAATATCGAGTCAATTTCCCAGAATGGTATACGGGCTTCGGGCAATATCAGCCGTATGAGTCCAAGGGGCCTCTTGGCAAAACAGAGGCGTTTCAGCAGCTGCCAGGACATCTTGGGAAAGCTTGTGCAAAGTACCAGAGGAGAGCCTCTGGGTATAATAAGGGATATCCTATTTGATACAAATACAGGAATTATAAAGGCATATGAGCTGTCAGAGGGATACTTTGACGATTTTATCAGGGGCAGGCATATAGTAGAACTGGAACACGGACATACACTTACAGAAAGCGATGCTGCAACTAAAGAAAACACTGCTTTTGGAATGTCTAGAACCCAATAAGCAGGAATTATATAAACATCCGAAACATAAAATATAAATACTACGAAAAAGAAGAATAATGCAGCATATCGAAGTTTGCAGTCATCCTGCATAGCACTAGCCTTATATACCGACTCGCACGGTATTAGCTTTGTACAGAATCAGAGATTGATTCTGTTGCACAAAGCCAATAAGTGCTCGCTGATATACAAGGCTAGTGCTCATGGCATATGACCGCAAGCTAGTAAATATGTCGC